>JAFAYS010000662.1 GCA_019240175.1 Chloroflexota bacterium
TCACCGTCTGTGCGTGGCCGACGCCGAAGAAATCGCCCAGCGGCACCTCGACGCTCGGCGTGGCCTCGCCGTCCCACCACATGCGCAGCACGAGCCGCCGCAGATAGGCCGCCTCCTGGCTGGTGCTGGTCATCCAGATATGCGTGATACAGCCAGCACCCGCGATCTCGCCCAGCACAGCCGTCGCGCCCGGCTGAATCACAATAAAGTCCGCGTTGCCGCCCGTGTGATCAAAGGACGACAGCCGCCTGGTGCGGCAGGTGCGGCGACGAGCCAGTGAGCGCAGCGGGCCGCCGACAAACGCATCGTTAGGATTGGGCTGCAAGGGTCACCTCCTGCTTGGGTTCAAGCGTGATCTCAGCATACGGGCCTAGATCGTCGTCTGCCAGCGCCAGCGGCTGATCGTCGGCGTGGAGCGCGCGCCAGGGCTCAAGCAGCCGCACCCGCAGTGTCAGCGGCTCCGCGAACGGATTGCACAGCCGCACGCGTTCCGGCGCCGGGTTGTCGAGCAGCGCGGTGGGCTCAAGCATCCACACACGCTCGCCAAGCCACAGATGGCCGAACTGCGCTACCTCCTGAAAAGCGTAGATCGCGAGGCCGTTGCACCAGGCGTGCGCCAGCGCCAGCATCGCGCCTTTGGGATGCGTCCAATCGACGTGAAACCACTGCTCGCTGAGCATGCCGCGCCGCGCATTGCACTCGCCGTCCACACGCGCCAGCGTTTGCCGCGCAAAGCCCAGCAAATCCCGCGCCGTGTCGAAATAATAATCGTCGTGGAGCCGGCGCCAGAGCTTGAGCTGCTCGGGCAGCACGATCAGGCCGTAAGTATGCAGATGCTGATTCGAAGGCGAGGCCAGATCGCCGCCGACGGTGCGAAAATCGAGGCTGCCCAGGAAGGTACGCGGATCGAAGCGCACGTTGTAGAGCCAGCGAAAGGTCAACGTCCAGTCCAGCGCGTGCCAGGCTACCGCAAGCCAGCGCGTATTGTTGGTGGCTACGTACAGATCCCAGTAGCCACGCAGCGCGCAGTAGCCATCCTCGGAGGTCGGGCCGAGCGGCACGTCTTCAGGAGCGCCGCGCAGCCGATCGGCGTACACAAGCCGCTCGTAGTACGATCCTGCGCGCTCCGCCGCGCGCAGCAGCCGGTCGTCGCCGGTGAGCCGCCAGCCGCCCACGAGCGCCGCGATCCACTTCACGCCGGGCGTGCCGTCCCAGATCGTTACCTCGCCGGTATGCGCGTCGTAGTATGAGCCGAGATTGCCGTCAGCACGCTGGCGGTCCGCGACGAAGCGCACGTTGCTGAGCGCGGCAGCCTCCCAATCCGGCTGTGCTCGCCCTTGCGCGCGCTCGTACTCGATCGCCTGGATTAAAAAGATCGTGGCCTCGGCAGTCGTCGCGGCCTGGAGCCAGGGCGGCGAATCTTCGGGACTGCCGTACCAGCAGGTATCCCAGCCGTTCGGCGTCCACTGCGCCCAGAACGCGCCACAGGGAGCCAATCCGTCGCGGGCAATATGATCGATTACGCGCCGTCCGGCCTCAGCCGCCGCGCCACCCTGACGCAGCAGCGCGAAGGCCGAGGGAATGCCCGAAAGCCAGGCCACATGCATCGATGCGCGGTCGGTCTGGCGCTCGGTCTGGCGAAAATAATGCTCGAACGCGGTGGTCTCGGCCAGCACCGCCGCCTCAGGATCGTAATGCCAGCGCACGAGACCATCCGCCAGCAGCGCCGCGGCCGCGTCCATCGGCATCCAGGGCTTGGTTTCCAGCTCGTGGTTGGCGCTTGCCCGAGCGTAGAGATCGCGCAGCAGCCCCATGTAGATCTGCAGCTCCCGCTCGGCGACGACGATCTCGAAGGCAAGCGTGACGCGCTGGTTGGTCGTGACCGAGTGCCAGGTGATCACCGGCGCGCAGTCGTCGCCGCGACAGGGCGCGTACGAGCGCGGCGTTTCGGCGTAGGGATAGCGCAGCAACAGACTCGTGCGATCCGCCCCGTCCAATCCCAGCCCGACGATCGTGTCGTTCCAGTAGGGTGCATCCGCGATCAGCGCGGCGCAGTGGTGCTCCGTGTGTACCGAGGTAAACGGCGCAGCCGCTCGCTCCGCTGAAAAACA
This sequence comes from Chloroflexota bacterium, assembly GCA_019240175.1. Lineage (GTDB taxonomy): Bacteria > Chloroflexota > Chloroflexia > Chloroflexales > Kallotenuaceae > LB3-1. The sequence continues at coordinate 2,112 of JAFAYS010000662.1, forward strand.
CCAGGTCATCGCAGTCCAGGGCTCGGCCTCGTCGCCCCAGCGCGGATAGCGGCGCGGCGAATCGGCGGGCCGGTTGGCGTCGTAGAAGGTGGCGGGAATCAGCCAGCGCGGCTCAGGGCCGAGATCGTCGAGGCGCACCGTGAGTGCGATCGCGGCGTCAGAGCCGGCGGTGACCTCAAGCTCGCAGCGCCAGCGCTCGATCGATTCTTCGATTGGATAGAGCGTGGCCTGCCATTGCCAGCCGGCAAAGCCCGCGATCGATCCATGGAGCTGCCGGCGCTCGCCCTGGGAAAGCTCAAGCTCCGCGATCAGCCCGCCCTGCGTCTCAGCGGTTTCGAGGGTGACGCGCAGCCTGGGCCCGCCCTCAAACTGCGCGATTCCGATGGTACTGGCGAGCAACGGCTGGAAGATCATCGTTGGGGCTCCAGCTCCACAGTGACGATCTGCCACGGCTCGGCGTGCAGTGTGAGTGTGCCGTCGTCGCCCACCACCAGCGATTGAAGCCGATCTTCGTCGAGGTTGGTGCGATACGCGGCGCGCCAGTTTCCAGGGACTTGCAGCGTTCCGATCACGGCCTGATCGGTCGTGTTGAAGCAGCGCACGATGATGCTTTCGCGATCTTCGGCGCGCTTGACCGCCGAAAGCTGAAGCGCGCTCGGCTCAAGCTGAAGGAAGCTGCGCGTCGTCGGCTGCGATCCCGCGTGATGCTCGGTCTGCACAATCCGCAGTGGCGCGTTGAAAGCGGCGGCGGACTCGGCGATATCGGCGGTGTTTTTGCTGCCGTCGTGGATCTGGATCGCGTACTCGAAGCGATACGCGCCGGGACACTGGCCCTCGACGACGAAATCGCGTGGCTCAAGCGTGGAGAAATCGACGAACATCTGGCCGACGCAACGCAGCAAGGTTAGCTCAAGCTGACCATCGGGTCGCACGTCGTGCTCGTACAGGCCACGGCTCAGCACGGTCAGGCCACGCTCGGGCGCGCGCAGATCCACAAAGCTACGGTGCGGACGATCGCGGCTGCTGAACGGCCAGAACGACGGAATCTCAACTGCGCGATCGATCACGCCAAAGGTTGTATCGGCCAACGCGGAGGTGACGGGCGCGTGCAGCGGGAAGATCGCGCGCAGTCGGTGATCGTTGACCGTGTTGTCGATCTCGGTCGTGATCTCGACGCGATCGCTGCCGCGCAGCAGCCGCACCCGTGAGCGAATCGGCACCTCGACCGTTTCGTCGCTGCGGCCTTCGTGGTCGGGCCGCGCCGCGATCGGCAGGCGTGGTCGCACGACGACCTCAAGCTCGGCGATCACCGGGCCGCTGGTCAGGATCGTGACCTCGGCGGTGCCGCCCAGCGTCTCCACGGTGCGATCGGCGATCGGCTTGTAGTAGTTGTACTGATCGCCGATGTCGCCCTCGTCGCGGAAAAAGTTGAGGCGATCGAAGATCGCGCCGGTCTGCTTGTGGGTGAGCGTGAGCGTGCCGTCTGCCGCGACTTTGACATGCAGGTGCTCGTTCTCCAGCCCGCCGACGATCGCCATGTCGCCGTCGGTTTTGGGCAGTTGCTTGAGCAGCCGCGCGGTGTAGGTGCGATAGCCGCAGGCCGGCAGATCCTCGAAGTGGGCCGCGACGGTGTAGCGGCTGACCGGAATTTCCTGCGGAATGTCGATCGGCGACAGATGCTTGCGCAGCCGCTGGGTGCGGCGCAGCACCTGCACCGGTACAGGGTTGCCCTGGTCGTCGATCAGTTCGATCGCGCAGTAGTCGGGGCGCTGGGCAAAATCCAGCTCAAAGATCGCGACCTCGCTGCGGAGCCGGGGCAGCGGATTATGCACCAGCACGGCGGTTGTCTCGTGGGCATCGCCGGCATCATCCCACGTCGTGTTGACCTGCGCCGCGATAAAGGCCAGCGATCGATCGAGCAGCTCATGGCCGACCTGCTGGGCCTGATCGAAGCGCGGCAGCATCTCGCGATGGACCTGGTCGATCGAGCAGCCGCAGATCGAGTCGTGCGGATGGTTGTGCAGCAGCATTTTCCAGGCGTAGCGCAGAAAATCGCGATCGTAGCGCTTGCCGAGCAGCGCGGCCCAGGTTTCGTAGGGCTCAACCCAGGTTTCGAGCAGCCGCTCGGTGGTGCTGTTGGCCTGCTTGAGATGCACCCGCGCCGAAAGCACGCCGGTGAGCAGCGTGCCTTCGCCCTCGCCGCGCAGCTCGCCGCTGATGGTGCGCAGATGCTCGCCCGCCGCGTCGCGCAGCCGGTCGATCACCGACGGCAGCGTAGTGTGATGCAGCGTGCCCGCCGTGTAGCTCTGGTCCAGGCCCTGGCGAATCTCGCTCAGATTTTCCTGCGCAACCAGATGATCGACGCCGTTCATCAGGATCAGATCCTGGCCGGCGTTGGCGTCTTTGAGCCGTGAAACCGCACGCTCGACAAACTTGACCGCATCGTCGGGATCGGCGGGGAAGCGCCGGGCGTTGTCGTACCAGTTGACGAGGAAAATCCCCAGCAGCCGCGATCCGTCCAGTCCTTCCCACCAGTACTCGGTGCTGCCGGTCTGGCTGATGAAAACGCCGCGACCATGCACAAAGGTGTCGAGATCGAAGCCCTGCATGATCTGCGGCATCTGCCCGATGTGGCCGAATGAGTCGGGCAGGTAGCCGATCGGCATCGACTCGCCGTAGCTGCGGGCGATGCGCCTGCCGATCTGAAGATTGCGGATGATCGCCTCGCCGGAGACCAGGAACTCGTCGGGCTGCACATACCACGGCCCGACCAGCACGCGCCCGCTGCGGATATGCTCGCGCAGCTCGGCCTCGCGCTGCGGGCGAATCTGAAGATAATCTTCCAGCACGATCGTCTGGCCGTCGAGGTGGAAGAAGCGAAACTCG
>JAFAYS010000751.1 GCA_019240175.1 Chloroflexota bacterium
TGAGGGATAATCAGGAGAGTGTTCAATGTTCAGATCTCGGCGATCCGTCTTCGCGACTATCGGTCTGCTGGCGTTGCTTAGCACGCTGCTCGTCCAGCCGATCCACTCAGCGCCCCAGCGTATGTTTACCTCAAGAATCACGGGTGATGTGCTGTTTACCGATGACTTCAGGCTATCAACGATCAGCTCTGACTGGAATAGCTCCGGCTGGTCGATCTGGGCTCAGGAGGCCTGGAACTCTAGCGGTGGCTACGCGCCGCTGCAAACAGCCTTCTCGTTTAGCGAGACCGGCTATGTGATCGAGACGCGCGGTTGGGGCTTCGGCCCGACCCAGGGGCCATCGCCGGGCGACTCGTTCGATCTGGTGTTTGGCCGGGCGAATCTGGCGAAGTCAAACTACTACCGCGTGGTCTACTTTCCCTACAACAGCCAGCTGGTGCTACAGCGCGTGTATGAGATCGGGGCCGGGCCTGAGTTTACGACGGCCACGCTGGCGCAGGCCACCGTCTCGCTCTCGGCGACGCGCGCGTATATCTTCCGGGTTGTGCGCAACGGCGCGTCGGGCCTGACCCAGGTGTATATCGATCAAGCGACCACGCCCGTGCTCAGCGCGACCGACACCAGCTATCCGGCGCTGGGCCATTTCGGCTGGATTCGCGAGTCGCAGGCACCGAGCAATTTCTACGTCGATTGGATCGAGGCGCGCAAAAACACCAATCGCTTCAACGTCGAGATCAACTTCCAGCCGTCGAGCGCGCTGCTGCCGGATGGCTACATCAACAACCCGCGCGCCGAGGCCGATCTGGGGGCGGTGTACGGCAATCGCGGCAACGGCTACACCTACGGCTGGAACGCCGACAACACTGCCAACACTCGTGAGCGCAACGTAGCTATTGACCAGCGTGTGGATACGCTGATCCGCACGCAGAACGGCGGCAACTTCACCTGGGAGATCGCCGTGCCCAACGCGGTTTATTGGGTCGAGCTGTACGCCGACGATCCCAGCTTCACCGACAGCGTGTATGATCTTTCGCTGGAAGGCCAGCGCGCCTACTACCGCGTTCCGGGCGCGCCGCAGAGCATCGAGGGCTCGGCGACGGTCCAGGTGACCGACGGCAAGCTGACGCTGAGCAACGGCCCGCAGGGCGTCAACAACAAGATCAACTGGATTCGCATCAGCGAGCTGTTCAGCACCAAGGTGAACTTCCAGCCCAGCGGCACGCCGCTCGTCACGGGCTACCTGCCCGACTACGGCAAGGTCTATGCGCCGCGCGGCAACGGCTACACCTACGGCTGGAACGCCGACAACAGCGCCAACACCCGCGATCGCAACACGACCACGGATCAGCGCTACGATACGCTGGTGCGCATGCAGAACGGCGGCAACTTTAGCTGGGAGATCGCCGTGCCCGAGGGCCAGTACGACGTGCGCATCGTGGCCGGCGATCCAGATTTTATCGACAGCGTGTATAAGATCAACGTCGAGTATGCGCTGGCGGTCAACGGCACGCCGACGAGTACCAACAAATGGTTGGAAGGCACGGCCACCACGGTGCAGGTCTTTGCCTCAGATGGCCGCCTGACGATCAGCAATGCCTCGGGCGCGGTCAACAACAAGATTAACTTCATCGAGATTAAGCAGACGGGCATCGGTCGCTAGGTACTGCTACCTGTATGAGGCATCGCACTCTGGCGCGCCGGTCTTAGGATTAAAAACCGGCGCGTCGTCGTTTAACCGGCTCACAGTCTGCCAAGAATAACACGCGCCTCCCGATGGGAAGAGCGCGTGTATATGGCTCCGCTGCCTTGCTGTTCCAAGGCGGCTTCTCCTCTCAAGACGAAGCCGAAACGTAGGCTGTGCAAGCAGTGTGCCAAAAAAGGCTTCGATCGGTCTGGCTGCCTCACATACTCATGCAGCCGAGCCACAGCGCAAATGTCATGGATCTGCAATATCCTCGTGCGCGTCCCATGCTATACTGCTGGGCGCGAAACTGTGCCAGTGGTCACGCCTCAGCATATTTCCGCAACAGCTTGGTGAGGCGCTCCCGCGCGACGTAGTTCACCCTGATGCGCCTGGCAGGCGGCCCTGGCGACGAGTACGTCTTCTGAAACATGAAGGCGTTTTTATGCGCATGAAACGGCGCGTAGCGCGGATCGCCAGCGCGCGACCACGCGTATCTTGTGATGTATTTCCGGCCAAGTGAGAGCCTAATCTGGAGGTTGTATGGACGACTCGCGGTTGAGTATGCAGCAGATCCCGGAAGATAAGCCAAATTCGGCGCGCATGTACGATTATTTCCTGGGCGGACACCACAATTTCGCCGCCGATCGCGCGGCAGCGGAGCGTGTGCGATCGGTGTATCCCGATGTGGTGCGTGGCGCACAGGCGAATCGGGCGTTTCTGCGCCGGGCGGTGCGCTTCATGGCGCAGCAGGGCATCGATCAGTTTCTGGATCTCGGCTCCGGTATACCGACGGCGGGCAACGTTCATGAAGTCGCTCAGGAGGCTAATCCGGCGGCGCGCGTCGTGTATGTGGACGTGGAGCCGATCGCGGTGATTCACAGCACGGCGATCCTGCGCGGCAATCATCAGGCGACGATTGTCGAGGCCAACGCCCACGAGCCGAAACGGATTCTAGGTCATCCCGAGGTGCGGCGTTTACTGGATTTTTCCAGGCCGATCGGTGTGCTGATGCTGGCGCTGCTCCACTTTGTGCTCGACGACCGCGAGGCGCAGGAACTGGTGTCGCGCTACCGTGAGGCGCTGGTACCCGGCAGCTTTATCGCGATCACGCATGCCAGTCTGGAGCGCGTGCCCGCCGAGCTCGTCACGCAGTTTGAGCGCGTGTATAGCCAGACGACCACGCCAGTGAAGACGCGGAAGCTGGCGCAGGTCGAGCCGCTGTTCACTGGGTTGGATGTGGTTGAGCCGGGGATCGTGTACGTTCCGAGCTGGCGTCCCGAAGGTTCAGACGATGTGTTTCTGGATCAGCCCGAGCGCTCGATCAATCTAGGCGGCGTAGGCCGCGTGCGCTAGCTGTGTAGAGCGATCCTAGAAACGTGAGACTGGTTAGAACAATGGCGCGGAGCAGCAAAAGCTCCGCGCCGTTTTCATGTCCAGATCTATCTGCGTACGCTCCGCCTGGCCTACTTAAGCGCCTGTTCCAACCCCATGAACATCCAGATCCAGCCCTGCTCGCTGCCGCCGGTCTCGCCGTCCGGCAGTTGGCGCAGCTCCTCGGCGATATCGATGCCCTGCTGAGTGAAGATCAAGGTACAGCCGGTCTCGCTCGGCGCGATCTCGACGGTGATGCGATCGCTGTTGGGCGAGAATTGCAGCATGGCGAAGGTAAAGGCCAGCCGGCGTGGCCGATCGATCTCCAGGTACTCGCCGCTGGCGGTGTAGTCGGTGCCCTCGCGCCGCGCCGTGATCGACCACTTGCCGCCGACGCGCGGGTCCATCTCGGCGCTGTACGCTTCATCCATCGGCGAGGCGAACAGCCATTTTCGCGCGACCTCAGGGTTGATCCAGGCGTCGAAGACGCGCTCCGGCGAGGCCTCGAACTGGCGCGTCATGCGCAGCATCCGATCCGTGTCGAGAGTCATACACGTTATCCTTTTGCTACAGGTTTTGGGGAAGCTGTGGAATTGCTGCGCGTTGCCTACTGCTGGCCTTCGACGCGCGCTTTGAGCCCGCTGCAAAACGCCGCGAACGGCTCGTTCAGGTCGGGCAGCGCACCGCCAAGCACAGCCAGCATCGGGCCGGAGACGACTTCGTTGATCTCGAAGCGGCTGCCGCTGCCGTGGGTGCTGATGGTGTGGGTGCGCACACTTTTGAGCACGCCCAGCGGCGCGGTATTGGACCAGGCCATCTGCCGGGGTTGCTCCAGCGTCGTGATCTTCACCGGAAAGGCGCGGCCTGGCGCGAGCTTGCTATACACCGTGATCGTTTCGCCCAACGCCAGCTGCCCCTCGATTCGCTCAGAATAAGCATCAAACATGGGCCAGCTCGTAGTATCGATCAGCACGGCCCAGATCGCCTCGGGCGTTGCGTCAATGTCGATGCTCGCGCTAAAATGCTTCATAGTGGGGCGTCTCCGCTTGATGGAATGGCTTGCAGGGGAAATACGGGACGTTAGATCTGAAACAGCTGGATCAAGTTGCCGCAGGTATCGTGGAGCAGCAGCGTGGCCGGCCCAACCTCCGGCTTCGATGGCTCGCCCTGGAACTGCACGCCCAGCGCTTTCATGCGCTCGTACTCGGCGTCGACATCGTCGATCGCGAATGCTGTGGCCGGAATGCCCGCTGTGTAGAGCGTCGTCTGAAAACCAGCCGCCTCGGCTACGCCGCTCGTTGGCTCAAGCAGCAGCTCGGTGCCGTCGGGCTCAGCCGGCGAGACAACCGTCAGCCAGCGCGCCTCGCCCATCGGAATGTCGTGCTTCTTTTGGAAGCCCAGCACCTCGGTGTAGAATTTCTCGGCCTTGTCCTGGTCGTCAACCATTATGCTGGTGAGCTTAATCCTGATCATGCGGTGTCTTCTTGCTAAGCGATTGGGCAGCGTTTTCGGCCTTGAGCATCGCGTCAAGCGCGTCGAACTGATCGGTCCAGAAACGTTCGTAGAAGCGCAGCCATTCGCTGGCCGCCGCCAGTGGCGCAGGTTCGATGCGGCAAATATGCGAGCGCCCTTCGATCTTGCGGCGCACGAGGCCGGCGGCTTCCAGCACGCGCACATGTTTGGAGGCCGCCGCAAACGACATGCTGAACGGAGCCGCTAGTTCGCCAATTGTGCGTTGACCTGAGGCCAGGCTGCGTAGCATGTTTCGTCGCGTCGGATCGGCCAGCGCATGGAATACGCTATCAAGTGTTGCTGAACTATGTTCAACCATATGGTTTAATATAACACGCTATGCCCTAATTGTCAACCAATTGGTTGAATATTTGTTCGCATGAAGCGTGCGCTAAGGAGATAAAAAAAGCAGGTGGATGCGATGAATCACACATCGCATCCACCTCCTGGATTTTGCTTGGATTGATCGCAGGGCCTAGAAGTAGCCCAGCTCTTCTTTGGCATCCTCGCTCATCAGCGATGGGTTCCAGAAGGGCGTCCAGACCAGGTTGATCTTGGCGTCTTCAAGCTGCGGATGCACGTCGCGCAGCGAGAGCACTTCTTTCTGCGCGCTCTCGATGATCATCGGGCCGGCGGGACAGGCGGGCGTCGTCAGCGTCATATCGATCTTGACCAGCTTGCCCTCGTCCTCGACATCCACGTTATACACCAGACCGAGATCGACGATATTGAGGCCAATCTCAGGATCGTACACATTGCGTAGTGCAGCGCGCACCATATCTTCATTCAACATAACTGTAGCTCCTTATACGTGCTGCATGCATTGTACCACCCAAAATCGGCGCTACATGGAACCTTCGGGCACGACAATCGTTAGTCGATCGTCCTCCCGCAGTGGCGTCTCCAGTCCTTGCAGCCGCCGCAGGTCCTCGCTGTTGCGGTAGATGCCCATGTTCGGCGGCAGCGTCGCCAGGTCTTGTGGCAGTCGGGCTTTGATCTCGGGATAGCGCTCCATCAGCTTGGTCAGCGCCTCGGCGGCTGTGCTCGCCTCAAGCGGCACGCGCTCGTTGAGGCCGGCATAAGGCCGTAGCGCGTCCGGTATAATCACGGTGATCGCCATAACGCTCCTTTCGCTCGTACGATTCTGCCGTCGTTATCGAGCATGGGCCGTGCCGCAACCGAAGAAGAACCTAGAACTAAGAACTTAGAACCTCCAAGATGAGCTTTGGTTCTTGATTCTTGAAAGGCCCTCATCCCCCGCCTCGCCCCGCTCGGCACCCCCTTCTCCCGTTGCGACAGGAGAAGAGGGAAGGCTGTACTTCTTTGTTCTCTGTTCTTGGTTCTTTGTTCTTCCCCTAGGTTCTAGGTTCTTTGTTCTCCGTCTACCCTGCCAGCTCTTTGGTCGCGAGGCGCTTCATGTAGGCCAGGATCGTATGCACGCCCTGCAAGCGGCGCGGCGACAGCACATCTTGTAAGCCCATCTCCTGGTAGAAATCGCCGGGAATGGCCAGCACCGCCTCGGGAGTTGAGCCGTCGACGCCCTCGCTGAGCAGCGCCGCGTAGCCGCGCACCGTCGGCGATTCTTCGGGCACATCGAAATGAAAGTGCAGCTGGTTGTTCTGGTTTTCGGCAAACATAAAGACCGGTGTCATGCACTCGTGAACCTGCTCCATAGCGTTACGTTTATCGTGGAGCCACTCGGGCAGCGGCGGCATCTTGCGTGCGTATTCCAGCAGTAGCTCCAGCTTTTCGGAGCCTTCCGCGAGCTTGAAATCCTCGACGATCTCTTCGAGGCGTGGTGGAATCTGTGAGTCAGCCATCTATTTCTCCAGTCGCAGAATCGCTGCGATCGCTTAAGTTCATGTTTATCATTGTAGCAGAGCCGGCATGCAAAAGGGACAGAAGCGCGTGGCCTCTGTCCCTCGTCGGATGCTGGCGTGGCGCTTACTTTTCGATCGGCACGCCGACGCTGTTGCCCCACTCGGTCCACGAGCCGTCGTAGTTGCGCACGTTGTTGTAGCCCAGCAGGTACTTGAGCACAAACCAGGTGTGCGACGAGCGCTCGCCGATGCGGCAGTAGGCGATCACGTCTTTGTCGCCGGTGATGCCCTTGTTGCCGTAGATCTGCTCAAGATCCTCGCGCGACTTGAAGGTGCTGTCTTCGTTGACCGCCGTAGCCCACGGGATGTTGGCTGCGCCGGGAATATGACCGCCGCGGATCGCGCCTTCTTGCGGATACTCGGGCATGTGCAGCTTCTTGCCGGTGTACTCGTCGTTCGAGCGCACGTCGACCAGCGCGATGTCGCCGCTCTTGACGGCGGCCAGCACCTCATCGCGGAACGCGCGGATCTCTGCGTCCGAGCGCTCGGGCGCGGTGTATGAGCTTGCCGGATAGCTCGGCACTTCGGTCACCAGCTCGCGGCCCTCGTCGATCCACTTTTTGCGCCCGCCGTTCAGCAGCTTGGCGTTGGTGTGGCCGAAGAGCTGGAACACCCAGAAGGCGTAGGTCGCCCACCAGTTGTTTTTATCGCCATAGAAGACGACCGTGGTATCGTTCGAGATGCCTTTGTTGCTCATCAGCTTCTCGAAGCCTTCTTTGTCCAGGTAGTCGCGCACCAGCGGATCGTTGAGATCGCTGACCCAGTCGAGCTTGACCGCGCCGGGAATATGGCCCAGGTCATACAGCAGCACGTCTTCGTTGCTCTCGATGATGCGAACATTGGGATCGTTGAGATGCTCGGCCACCCACTGCGTATCGACCAGCACCTCAGGACGAGCGTACGTGTGTGAAGATTCTGTCATAGCACTAGCTCCTGTGCGAGAATTTAGCTAACCGCTACCTGAATTTCATCGCCGACCACGTGCACCGCGTAGGTTTCGACGGGCGTGATGGCTGGCAGCGTGCGCGGACGACCAGTTTCCAGGCTGAATTGCGAGCCGTGTAACGGGCATTCGATCGTACACTCGTCGGTGTCGACCTCGCCTTCGTGGAGTTCGGCGTACGCATGGCTACAGATGTTGTTGATCGCGTAGAACTGCCCTTCGCAGAGCACCACCGCGATCATTTCTCCGTTGACCGTGAACGCTTTTGCGGCTCCTTCTTCAAAATCGCTCACGCGGGCGACTGTAACAAACTCGGCCATGCCTAAACTCCTGTTTGTTACTCAAGATACTCTATTATTTATCAGCTATCGGATCTCGTCAAGTAGCTTGAGTTGATTGGATGGTTTCCGCCACAGTGCTTTACTATCGACACAGGAAACGAGTCTTGGATCAGATTGACGCGCATGCGCGGTTTCTATAGAATGAGCCCGGTCAGTGGCCCATCCCCCACAACTGGAAAGGAGTCACTATGTCGAGCCTGCTCCTGTCCCTCAACCATTACCGCCGTACGCTGATTGCGCTGGCGGTCCTGATCGCGATGCTGGCACTGGGTTTCCTGGCCCAAACCGCACGGGCCGATTTTCCCCCGCGTGGCTGGCAAGAGGTGCGTTACTTCTACAGCGAT
>JAFAYS010000904.1 GCA_019240175.1 Chloroflexota bacterium
GGTGACGGTGCAGCTGTGGAATAGCACCAAGACCGCCCTGCTCGACAGCGCCACCACCAACGCCAGCGGCATCTATACGGTCACCGCGCCGATACCGGGCAGCTATCGGATTCGTGTGCTGCTGCCGGGATCAGACGACGAGTTTTCGCCTATGGACGCGGCGGGCGGCGACGATCAGCTCGACAGTGACATCAATCCGACCGGCACCAACTTTGGCTTCACCGACATTTTTACGCTGGCCTCGAATGTGATCAGCACAACGATCATGGACGCCGGCATTATTATTTATCGCCCGCCGACGCCCACGCGCACACCGACGCCGATCAACGTCGGCAATTTCGTGTGGCATGATCTCAACTCGAATGGTGTGCAAGATGCGGGCGAGCCCGGCATTGCGGGCGTGACGGTACAGCTGTGGAACGGTGCTAAGACTGCGCTGCTCGACAACGCTACGACGAATGCCAACGGCAACTACACGCTGGTCGCGCCGCTGCCAGGCGATTACCGCGTGCGGGTGCTGCTGCCGAGCGGTGCGTCGTTTACAACGCTGGATGTGGGCGCAAACGATCAGATCGACAGCGATATTAATCCGACCGGCACCAATTTTGGCTTTACCAACGTGTACACGTTTGGCTCGAATCTGATCTCGATCACCACCATCGACGCCGGCCTGCTCAACTTCGCGCCATCGCCGACGCCCACGGGTACACTGACGCCAACCCGCACGCCGACGCCTACCCTGACGCGCACGCCAACACCCACACGTACACCAACGCGCACCCCAACCCTGCCTCCGCTCCAGAAGCGCGCCTATCTGCCGATCGTTCGACCATAAGGCTGGTTGTCGCACACGGGTGTGATCTGTGAGTTACATGTGGATGGTATGAAGAAAGCCCAGGACACAGCGATGGTCCTGGGCGTTTTTTAGCTCGGCTGCTGGCCGGTTGCGGCGCGCTGGGCTTCGCGCTTGGCGATTTGCTGCTTCTTGGTGGTTACCGAGAGCGCGTACACGGTGATGCCCGCATGGCGCGGCTCGTAGGCGGGATAGCCTTCAAGGATCAGCACGTCCTCGGCGTCTTTCGTGATGTCGGCAACCTTATTCCACTGCTTTTTGGCTACCAGCACAACATACTTGGTTTCTTTGGGTGGCGCGGGTAAGCCTTTGGGCAAGGCGGGCTGCTTGTCGCTGATCAGGCCGAAGATCACGACATCGCCGCGCTCGACTACCTGAGTGGGCCGTCCAATGAGCGTGATTTTCACCGTTGATGCCTTTCCGTACTGCTTGGTCAGTTCCTGAAGCACTTCCGGCAATGCTTCTGCTTCCAGCGGTGGGGTCGCGGGCTTTTGGTGCTCCTGCGGACCGCCAAAGATTTTGCCGCGCTGCTGCTTGGTCATACGGTCGCGCGCCAGGTAGAAGAAAACGCCGCCGGGCGTTCGTCGGCGGTTCTCGCGCTCCAAGAACAGCCCGCCCTGCGCCTCGACGATCTCGGTCTCGCGCAGCAGCTCTTGCGCGAAATCTGCGCCCATGATTTTGATCATGCGCCGGATCTGATCACGTGGCTGCGACTCGGTCTCGCCCAGGGCTTCTGCAATCTGGGCGACAAGTTGGCGAATTGAAGGTTGTGGATGTTCGCTCATGATCTGATTCTCGGTGAGCCAGCCGCCGCTGTCAAGTGCTTATGGCAAACAAGATTCGCTGCGGTGAAGATCATCTGCGGGCCTGCGCACCACTTGTGATGTGGGGTTGCTATGACTATACTCGTAGAACGAAGACGAGCAGCCGTGTGTTAGTTCTTACAGAAGGATTGTAGCTATGCTCTCCACGATCGGAATCGGAGTATTCTTTCTGCTGGTGACGGTTGTCATGATTGGCGTTTCGCTTTTGATGACACGTAGCTGGTATGGGGCACGCGTCGCTCGACGTCAATCGGTCTTGCTCATCGCCCTGCTCGGCGGTATGGGGCTCATCAGCCTGGCCCTGTATCTCGCTCTTCGCGACACATGGCGCTTGCAGGTGTTGGATGCTTTCCAGTTTGGACTGGCGCTCGTGGCTATGGCGATCTTGGCCACGGCCATGGTTCGGCGTCGTCTGGCCGGATCAGTCCTGCTTGATCTTGGGCCGCTGCCTGGACATCAAATTTCTCTGCTTGCTGGTGGCATGTATCTTATAGTGGTTGTGATCACGCTGTTCCAACCAGGCACCGACAACGAATTTAGTCTCAATACTGGGGCCAAAGTCCTGTTTTGGCTTTCGTTCGGCGTACTTTTTCTCTTCCATGGCACGAGTCACGTTCAAATACGTGAGGCCGGGATATTCTACCAGCAGCAATTTATTCCCTGGCATAAAATCCAGTCCTACCACTGGGAGCCGGATCGCCCGACGACGCTCACGCTCCATGTGCAGGCGTGGTTGCCCTTTGCCGCGCAGCACCATATATCGGTTCGTGAACAAGATCGCGCTGCTTTGGATACGATTCTTGTACAGCGGGTAGCCCTGCCTACGCAACAATCCTACACTTCTGTCTAAGACATAAAAAAATGCTGCACAAGCTGTGCAGCATGAACGTGTGAAACCTGCTGGTTGCTGGTGTGAGATCCAGCCGGCCTCACTCCTCGATGTGCGCTGGCGTTTGCCAGCGCTCGCGCTCGCCTTGTTCGCGGGCCTTTCGCGCCAGCTGCAACGCCTTGGCCTCGCCGTGTTTGGCGATCGAATACTTGGTGCGGCGCTGCTTGCCGGCGTATGTTGCCCAGGTGGCTTGATAATAATCGGTGTGGCCTTCACGCACGCGCCGAATGCCGGGCTCTTCGCTGGTGGAATAAAAGATCCCCACCACCTGACGCTCAGTGCGCGGCTTGCCCAGGTCTTTCTCGGTGGCATCGCGCCAGGCCAGGGCGGCAGTCAGCGCGCCAAGCCGATCGCCGTATTTGCGATCGGAGAAAAACTTTGAGCGTCGTTGATCTTGCCACATAATGCGCACGTTGTATCCATGCATGCGACTAGCGTCGTGATCAACGCGAGTGAGATTCTTGTGTTTTACGCTTCGTTTTCGCATGGTTTTGACTCATTGTGTGTGACGTCGTAGCGACTTCTATACAGCGGACGTGGGGAATTATATACTATTTTGACTTATTTGGTGGTGGATATGCTCAGATTGCATCAGGCAGCAAAATGCCCCGGCACAGCGCGTCGCAAGGTGACGCGAGGCCAGGGCGCGAGCAGGTTTGCTTTTAGCGCGATGCGGCGTAGCTTTTGTGCTCACGCTGCGCGGTCTCGTCAGGTGCTGCGTGCGAATGATCATCGCCGGTGAGGATCGTGCCGTCTGCGGCCATCAGCAACATGCTGCCGAGCACCATCAGCAGCCCAGCCAGTCCCGCCAGCGCTGGGAGTATCGCGCCAAGCGCATCAGAGCCGTTGAACACGCCGACAGCGATTGGGATCAAACAGCCAACCAGCAGGCTACACATCACCAGCAGCGTGCCCAGGCTGCTGCGCTGCTGCTTCCAGCGCTGCATCTGTCCAGCGAAACCAGCCGCCGGGTCGGGGCGCTCTTCACGGCGCAGAATCTGGCCAATCCGCTGAACGTCGAGGTTGCACTCGTGGCAGCGAGTAGCCGTAGCGGCCAGGTGAGTCGCGCATTGTGGACAGTACATAACGCCTTCTCCTTCAATGTAGCCTTCAAGCGCCGGTCGAACTACGCTTCAAGATAGAGTCGAACCTGCGGCGATGCGAGCCGTGGTTACAAGACGATCGGATCATCGCAAGTGTTGCAGCCAGCATCGAATGTTGTCCGCTCGTGTGGCAGCTCAGGTGCGGTCTGCTTGCAGCCGCTCCTCGATCTCCGCGATCGCCTGGTCCGTCGTCTGAAACAGAATCGCGTGAATGCCCAGCTCACGCGCGGCGGCGACATGCGGCGGGTGGTCGTCGAGAAACACCATCTCCTCAGGCTGCACACGGAGGCGCTCACAGGTGAGCTCAAAGATGCGGCGATCCGGCTTCTCGATGCCTTCCTCATGCGAGTAGATAAGGAGATCGCACAGGTCGCCGAACTGGTAGCGCTCGTGCTCTTTGCTCCGCGCGCCGACAAAGCTGTTGCTGAGGATCGCTGTTTGATAGCGCGGGCGCAGGCTGGCGAAATAGTTGGTTAGCTTGACGTTTAGCGTGCCGAGATATTCGGTCCACAGATCTTGCATTAGCGCGTCGACGCGGGCTTGGGCCAGCCCCAGGATCGCGCCGACGCTCTGCTCTACCTCGGCCTCGGAGATCGTGCCCAGGCTGCCGCCGCGCCACACATGCCGTAGCTGTTGTTCTAGCTCGCCCGGCTGTAGCTGAAGAGCAGCCTCCCACTTTGCCGGCCAACCAGTCTCCGGTGTGATTTCGAGCACGCCGCCGATATCAAAGACGATCGCGCGAATAGCCATGCGCTCATGCCTTTCCCCCAACATTGCTGCGTTGACATGCGAGCGCTAGCCGCGTAAAACGCCCAGCCCCTGCCGGATCTCGCCCAGATGATAGGCGGTGTGAACCACGATCGCTAGCGCGCCGCCAACCTGATCCTCAGCATTCCAGTCTTCCAGGTTTTCGAAGAGCGCGCGCGTTTGCTGGTAGGTATCGTAGAGCTGTTGGCGCTGGGCGTCCCACTCAGCCGGCGAGACCGTTGTCACCTGCTGCCAGCTGCCGGGCCAATCCAGGGATGCCGGCGGCTGGCCGCGCGTGTAGGCGCAGAGGACTTCCAGGTAATAGCGCACGTGGTTAACCTGCGCCGCGATGCTGGCACACTCACGAGCAATGGGCCGGGATGCTTCTTCGGCGCTTACCGTGGCCAGCGTCTCGAAAAGCGAGGTACCTTTGTCGAGATAAATCCCGTTGACCTTCTCGAACGTTTCGTTGAAGATATCAAAGAAATCGGTTTTCCAGCGTTGGGTGTCGATGTGAGCTGTCATAAGATGTTCCTCCATCATCTCAGCTAGTGTAACAGAGCCAGCGCGATGATGAATCCAACTTATGGACAAGCAGCGCAAACTAACCAGCGCGGATGTGGCAAGTGGAAGTGATCAGTCGAACCGATCGACCAGAAAGTGGATCTCGGTCAGCGCTTGGAAGCCGACCTGGCGCAGGATTGGCCGCGACTGTGGGCCGGCGCGCGTGACGGCGACCGGCGTGCCGCGCGCTACTGCGTCGTTCCAGCGTGCGG
This sequence comes from Chloroflexota bacterium, assembly GCA_019240175.1. GTDB lineage: Bacteria > Chloroflexota > Chloroflexia > Chloroflexales > Kallotenuaceae > LB3-1. Next base: position 5,193 of record JAFAYS010000904.1, read on the forward strand.
CGACCAGCGCCCGGTAGGCACCGCGACCACGCGCGCTCGGCCTGGTCGAGCCCGAGTGCAGCATGACTCCGGCGTCGGTGAAGAGCGCCGAGGCCGCTGCAACCGGCTCGTCAGCGATCCAGGCGATGTAGCGCACGAACCGCTGCTGCGCCAGATCCTTGGCTCCCTCGCGATCGATGCGCTCAAGCTCCGCATCAAGCCGATCCATCATGCCGAAGACTTCGTGCGTGATCGTGACATACGCGCGAAAATCGGCGATGCTTGCCACGCGTGAGACAGCGATCTCAGACGGTGGCGCAGGCGGCGGTGTGTGCAGCGCCATCACAACGGCCAGCGGTGGTGTGGCGGGAGTCATGCCCAGCGCTTGCAAACGTTCAACCAAATCGGCGGGCGTGGCTGAACTGGCGACCTCCCACGTCAGGGCGTGGCGGCCATGCTGGCGGGCTTGATCGTGGATCTCTGCGATCGTGGCCTCGATCGTTGTGGGCGAGAGGCGCAGGTGCTGCACGCTGTTGAAGCCGGGATCATCGCCACGGCCCAGGAAAAGCACATAGCCTTCTTCGATCAACAGGTGCTCACCTTCGTTGATCGGCTCGTAGATATTGGGTGCCTCAGCCAGTGTTAGAAGCGCGGCGTTGTTTGAATTGCTCATCTGCTCTCTATTCGCGTTACCCAGTGATTTTCAGAAGTTTGCCAATAATCTTTGGTCATATCATGTAGATGTAGAATCTTCATTGTCCGGCCCGGGGCGGAAATGCGAGAAGCTGCTGGTGAAGCGATTGCACAGTAGCATTGAGGTTGAGCTTTGCCAGCGGAAAATCCAGCCATAAATCTTGCATAATCCCTTCGTCCCAGCGTGCCCAGGCTGGTCGAAATTCGATCTCAAAGTAGACGCGTACGCTCGGGGT
>JAFAYS010000977.1 GCA_019240175.1 Chloroflexota bacterium
TTGAGTTGCCTTTGACTCGCAGCGCATACACATCCTGCACTCGCTCCGGCAGCATCTCGTTGGGCACATCGACATACTCGTCGGTCTCGCCCTGATCCGGCACCGGGATTGGCGCGCCTGCCGAGATCGTGCCCACCAGGCCGACCTTGCGGTTATTGCCAGCGATGACTGCCGCCGGCTCGATCTCGGGTGCTGCTAGCTTCATGCCGCGCGCAAACTTCGCGTCGCGCTCGATCAGGCCGCGCTCTTCCAGCTTGCGCAGGTTGTAGGCGACCACCGAGGTCGAAGAAATATTCAGATCGCTCTGAATATTGCGGATCGCGGGCGGATAGCCATATTTATGCATGAACTGCTGAATATAGCTGTAAATACTTTTTTGACGCTGAGACAAACCATCCATCGGCGGTATCCTTTCCACCACCGCCGACCCAATGGCCTGAGCGGGGTGCATTCAGCATATATGTGCGAGTGTTGTTAGTATATCAGTCGCACCAATGTTCTGTCAAGTAGTGGTTTTTAGCGTCCTGACGTGGTATAATAAACGCAGTATGCAGCATACAAATGCCTCAAAAACGGCTCGTCTTCCATCACTGATCGAGACGATTACCCAGGGATTCGAGGCGGTCAACCGGCGGCTTTGGGTCGTGCCGATTCTTTTCGTGCTCGATCTTTTTTACTGGCTTGGCCCGCGAATCTCGTTACAGCCGCTGATCGATCAGCTGATCAGCTTCACGCAGGCGTTCAGTCCGCCAAATCAGCAGCAGCTAACCCCAGAGATGGCAACCCAGCTGCGCGAGGCTGGGACGGCGTTGAACCTTGGTCACTTCGCGATGATCCAGTGGGCCAACACGCTGATGCAGTCGATTATTGCGCCGCCGCCACCGGTCACACCGATCACCTGGCAGATTACTAATGCCGGTGCGCTGCTCGGAGCGATTGTGCTGATGAATCTGCTGGTGCTGGTGGTGATGATGCTTTATCTGTTACCGCTGGCCGATGTGATCCGTGGGACGACGCTGGCTCAACCGCCGCTACGGCGGATTGGCAAGGTATTTGTTTCGCTGCTGGGCGTGGTTGGTATTGTGCTGGGCATTATGCTGCTCTTTTGCGTTCCATTCGGACTGCTGATGGGCTTCAGCTCGCTGATCAGCCCGGCGCTCAGCTCACTCGTAGGCAGCCTGGCAGTCGCATTTTTTGTCTGGCTAATGTTTACAGCCTACTTCTCGTTCGATGCCGTGATTGTCAGCGGCGTCGGGCCAATCCGGGCGCTACTCACCAGCTTATTTGTTGTTCAGCGCTCATTCTGGGCCGCGCTCGGACTGTACCTGATCGGGCGCTTGATCCTGATGGGCATGAACGTGATCTGGCAGCTGCTGTCGGCGTCGGGCGTTGGGCTGGTTGTAGCGATGGCCGGGAGTGCCTATATCAGCTGTGGCCTGGCTGCTGCACACTTGATTTTTTACCGCGACCGCTTGACCCGAATCGGGCGACGAGCGTAACTGAGCCGGAGTTTATAAGTAAGGGGAACACACTAATGGCGACCGTTGCTGCAACAAACACGTACGGTGCGGATCAGATCACCGTGTTAGAGGGCCTGGAAGCGGTCCGTAAACGGCCTGGTATGTATATCGGCCCAACCGATATCAACGGCCTACATCACATGATTCGCGAGCTGGTCGATAACTCGGTCGACGAGGCGCTGGCCGGCTACGCGGACACGATCACGGTGACCATTCATAAAGATTTTTCCGTCTCAGTGCGAGATAATGGCCGTGGTATTCCGGTCGGGACCAACAAAAAGCATAACAAGTCGGCGCTAGAGCTCGCCGCAACGGTGCTGCACGCCGGCGGTAAGTTCGGCGACGGCGGCTATAAAGTTTCGGCGGGTCTGCATGGCGTGGGCCTGTCGGTGGTGAACGCGCTCAGCGACTGGATGTATATCGAGGTCCACCAGAACGGCAAGGTGTATCGCCAGGACTACAAGCACGGCGTGCCCAAGGCCAACGTCAAGTCGGTGCGTGCCACCGAAGAGACAGGCACCTTTGTGCGCTTCCTGCCCGACGTGTCGATCTTTCGCGAGATCGATTATGTCTATAAGCAGCTGGCGCAGAAGTTCCGCGAGATGGCCTACCTGACCAAGGGCCTGCGCATTCGCTTCATCGACGAGCGCGACGACATCGAGACGTCGTTCTACTTCGAGGGCGGCATTGTCTCGTTCGTGCGACATCTCAACAAAGAGAAGGACGTGCTGCACAAGCTGCCGTTCTATGTCGAGCGCACGATCGAGCAGGTTAACGTCGAGGTCGCGCTGCAATACACCGACAGCTACGATAAAGATTCGGTCTATGCGTTCGCCAACAATATCAACAACACCGATGGCGGCGCACATCTGACGGGCTTCCGCACAGCGCTGACCCGCGTAATCAACAACTATGCTCGCGCCAAGGGTATTCTCAAGGAAAAAGAGGAAAACCTGTCGGGCGATGACGTGCGCGAAGGCTTGACGGCTGTCGTGAGCGTCAAGCTGGTCGATCCGCAGTTCTCGTCGCAGACCAAAGAGAAGCTGGTCAATCCCGAGGCCAAGACCGCTGTCGAGGCCACGCTGGGCGACGCGTTCGCGGCCTACCTTGAAGAGAATCCGGGTGACGCCAAGCGCATCGTCGAGAAAACGATCTTTGCGGCACGGGCGCGTAAAGCAGCTCAGCACGCCCGCGAAACCGTGCGCAAGAGCGCACTGGAAGGCTTCTCGCTGCCGGGCAAACTAGCGGACTGCTCCGATAACAATCCGGCGCGCTGTGAGCTGTACATCGTCGAGGGTGACTCGGCAGGTGGCAGCGCCAAGCAAGGCCGCGATCGGCGCTTCCAGGCGATCCTGCCGCTGCGCGGTAAGATCTTGAACGTGGAGCGCGCACGCATGGACAAGATGCTGGCTAACAACGAGGTCCGGGCGCTGATTACAGCGATGGGCATCGGTGTGGGCGATATCATGGATATTGCCAAGCTGCGCTACCACCGCATCATCATCATGACCGACGCCGATACCGACGGCGCGCATATTCGCACGCTGCTGTTGACGTTCTTCTTCCGCCACATGCGCGAGCTGATCAACCTCGGCCACCTGTACATCGCGCAGCCGCCGCTGTACCGCATCAAGTACGGCAAAGAGCAGCCGGTGTATGTCTTCTCGGATCGCCAGAAGGACGAGTACCTGAGCAAGATCGCGCCGGACGATCGACGCAAGGCCGAAGTGCAGCGCTACAAAGGTCTGGGCGAGATGAACCCGGAGCAGCTGTGGGAAACCACAATGAACCCGGCCAATCGCATCATCCTCCAAGTGACGCTGGAAGACGCGCAGGCAGCCGACGAAACCTTCAACATGCTGATGGGCGACCACGTGCCGCCGCGCAAGCGCTTCATCCAGACCCACGCGATCGAGGTACGTAACCTGGACGTGTAAGGTGCAAAAACAACCTAGCACTATGGCCTCACGAGGATCTTCGTGAGGCCATTCGTTTACCCGCTAGCTAGACTTCACCACAAAGACACTACCTACGGTCGTATGCTACAGCCTTGATTCAGGGGAACACCGCGCACTCGGCGATAGGCTTGCCGGCAGTAGGACTTGAGTACCCTCGACCGTCGACAAGCGGCGTGCTACGCTCACGATATCGTATGCGCGCCGTACTTTGTGTATGGCTGCTCTACGTCACAGCAGATTACCCCGAGAATATGGCGTTTATGCGGTCTGTGCTGCGCGTTTTGACATCTCGGATCAGCAACAAAATTGTGCTGCCCTACTTGGTAGTGGTAGTCTGCGTTGCTGTGGCCATGACCTTTGTCACGGTGCGTCTCACCGTCGGCGCGCTGCAAGAGCGGATCGACAACCGGCTGATCGAAGCCGGACGCGTGACCAGCGACGCGCTGGTCACGGTCGAAGAGCAGCAGCTCACCCAGCTGCGATCGATGGTCTTCACGCAGGGTGTCGCCCAGGCACTTGTGGCGGGAGATCGCCAAAAGCTCACCACGCTCCTCCGGCCTCAGTGGACCAACGCCCAACTTACTACTCTAATCGCCTTTGACAAGCGCGGGCAGCCGCTCCTGGCCTGGGAACGGCCCGCAAACGCCGAAGCCGCCCAGCCGCCCGTCGATCGCCAGATTACCGGCCTTGACCAATGGTGGCTGGTCCAGCAGGTCATCGCGGGTAGCAGCGACGCCTTTGGCGATAAGTTCTCGGCCTTTCATGAACAGCAGCTCTACACCGCCGCGCCAGTCGTGCAGAATGGGCAGGTAGTCGGTGGGCTGATCGTTGGGCTGCCGCTCGAAGAACTGCTGAATCACCTGCAAGCCAGCAGCCAGGCTAGCTTCACCACCTTCTACAATGCCCAGGGCGAGGCGATCGCAACTACGCACCTGGTGACAGCGGACGAGACAACACCGGCAATTCCCGCGCCGATTCTAGCGCAGCTGCGCGCTGAGCAGCCTGGCGCGGAGCAGCACATTCAGAGCAATATCACGCTCAGCCGGCGCGAAT
>JAFAYS010000985.1 GCA_019240175.1 Chloroflexota bacterium
GTACTACTCATGGCTGGAGGAGCTGGCGATCTCGTCTATATGGATGTTCCCGCCGTCCGTGATATTTCCAAAGGCTTCAGCACGATCAGCGATGTGCTCAAAAACGTCGCCAAGGTGCTCGAAGTCTTGACCAACATCCTGAAGACGACAGCCTTTATCGGACTCGTCGGTGGCTATGCCGTAGCGCAGTTTATCGACATGATCCGGCCCCACATCGAAGATATGAGCGAAAAGTGTGAAGAGCTGAGCAAAGACCTGAGCACCTCGGTCGATGCGTATGAGCGCGGCGACTCACAAGGCGCGACGCGCTTTTACTGACCGCGCAGCGCCTGCGTGCTCAGTTGATCTGCCAACCTGTCGCAACCTATGGCCTATGTTACGATCCCTCGCCAACATAGCCTTGCCTAGGCCATAGGCGCACAGCCGTTTTCGAACGAACTGATCAGGCGCGTCGAGCGTGACTCAGCGTGCAGCAGAGCGCCCTCTGATCAGAGCATGTCGCGCCTAGAAGTATGAGGGGTGGGTGGTGAAACAGGATTGTCTTCTCTGCGAGCGCTCGTCGCCCGACAATAATCTCTACTGTCAGGAGATTTACTGCCCGGCTGAAATGTCGCCCACGATTCTGGATTACGGTGAGTGGCTCGGCAATATTGAAATCGTGAAGCCGGTGATTGTGTTACGCTCGGCGGTTTTGTATGAGGCGCGATATCAGAAGAAAAAAGTCCTCTTGAAAGTAGCGCTGCCAGGCCCGGAGAATCGGGAGCGGCTCAAGCGCGAAGCAGAATTTTTACGCAGTATTCGTGGCAACAAAACCTATAGCCAGTTCTTCCCAACCTGGCTATCGCCGTATGCCGGCACCAAGGAAACCGACGCCTACGGCAAAATCGTCCTCAAGGGCCATCTCCTGTATTATTGCTTATTCGAGTATTTCCCCGGCGAGCCCTTGCGCGATATTCTGACCAAGAATGTCCAGCTGTGGATCTATCACATCGGCTGGATCATGGTCAATCTCGCCTCTGCGGTAGCCTACCTCCAGGGCAAAGGCCTGTACCACTTCGGTCTCAGCCCCGATACAATCTTAGTTCACCTCGACACACAAACCGGCGCGCCCAGCATCCAGCTCTTCGATCTTGGCATTGCCAGCGATGGTCAAGGGCTCGCTACTAACTGGCACTCGTTCTTTGTACCGCCCGCCTACACCGCGCCCGAGCTGATCGACGTGGATGTGCCACAGCCCAGCTACGCGACCGACGTGTATGGCCTGGGCCTGGTCTTGTATGAGCTGCTGGTCGGACAGCCGGCCTTTCCCTTCAAGCTCTACGGCGATCATGAAGTGTATGCGGCGGTCGGCAAAGGCCGGCGCGTGAGCATGACGCGTACCGAGGACGTCGGGAAGCCAGCCGAGATTGCCTTGAAAGCGGTCGATCCCAACATGGACGCGCGCTACCAGAGTGCGACCGAGATGGCCCAGGAGCTGCAACAAGCCTTTGGCGCGGTGCCGCGGCGGCGGCGGCGGTTGGGCCTGATTCTCGCGCTGCTGCTGGTGGGCGCGCTGCTGGCGATTGTTGTTCTGCTCGTCGTGACAAGCTTGTAAGGCACGATCGAAAATCAAAGCTATGCCCGAACTACCTGGAGCGCGCCCAATGAGCAACCCGATTTATATTGATCGTCCTCCCCGCATACAGCCCGAGATACCGCTCGGCGAATACGAGATCCCGCGTCCGCCCGAAAAAAAGGAAGAGGGCTTTGCGCGGATACTCCAGATCGGGCTGCCGCTGGTGAGCGTGCTCGGCTTATTGTTCGTCTCGTCGACGGGCGGCAGCTGGGTGCGCATTATTCCGATGTCGCTGTCGGTGCTCGCCTCGACGGCCTACGCGATCTATAGCTATCGCCAGGAGCAGCGCCGGCTGGCCGAGATCGAGGAGGGCTACGCCGAGCGCATCATCGAGCTGACCAAAGAGATGCGCAACTACCAGGATATGCAGCGCCGCTGTTACCGCTACAACTATCCCGATCCTGAGTCGGCGTTTCGCATTGTGCGCAATGCGCGCCTGGAAGTTGAAAGCGAGCAGCGCTCGCTGCGGGCGGAGGCGCGGCTGTGGGAGCGCCGCGTCTCGGATGACGACTTCGGCGTGGTGCGGCTGGGCATTGGCACGCTGCCGTCCAGCGTCACCTACACCATGAGCGAGGCCGAAAACTTCGACGACTCGCAGGTGCGCGATGCCATGAAGCTTGAGGCCGACTCGCGCTTTGTCTCGAATATTCCGGTGATTCTTTCCTTCCGCCAGCCACCCGAGGAAAAAGACGAAGAGGACGAAGAAGAAGAATCGAGTGAGCAGCAGGCCAAAGAAGAAGGCTACAAGCCACCGGCCACCCACGCGCTCGGTATCGCCGGCGATCGCCAGTCGGTGCAAGAGTTTACGCGCAGCCTGCTGGCCCATTATGTCGTGTTCCACGCCCCGACCGACGCGCGGCTGTATGTGCTGGCCACCGATCGAGCGCCGTGGAGCTGGACCGAGTCGCTGCCGCACTGCCAGGGCGACGAGCAGAACAATTTTCTGTGCTTCGTGGGCGAGATCAAAGCCGACGAGGAAGATCGCACCTTTGACGACGACGACGGCGATGAGCTTGAGCAATTCTTAGAGGGCATTCGCAAAGTTCTGGCCACGCGCAAGATTCGGCTACAGGAGCACGAAGAGAATCAGGACGGTGGCGATCCCACGCTGCCGCTGCTGCTGGTCGTGGTGGATCTGCTGGACGCGACCTACAACCAGCAGTCGCCGCTGCAAAAGATCGAGTCCGATGCCGCGATCTCGATCCTGCTGGAAGAAGGCGCGGCGCTGGGCGCGGCGGTGATCTTTTTGGTGCCTGAGCGCAGCAAAGTGCCCAGCGGCTGCCAGTCGGTGGTTGAGATCGAAAAGACCGCGCCGGCCACCAACAGCAAGATCGAGCCGGACCGCAAGCTGCACTTTCGCTATGCCGAGACCGGCTTGAATTCCAGTCGCTACGTGGGCGAGGCCGATCTGGTCGGCAATCTGCGCGCGATGGAAGAGCTGGCCCAGCAGCTGGCAGCGCTGGATGTGCGCCAGGGCTTTGGCGCGAACCTCGCGACCGGCGTGCCCTTCCTTGAACTGATGGGCACCAAAACCCTGGCCGAGCTGAAAGACGCCACCTGGAAAAAATGGCAGGCCAGCACGCAGCCGCTCAACGCCAACTGGCTGCGCGTCAAGCTGGGCCTGATGTCGGGCAACAAGCCGCGCACGCTGGTGCTATCGGCCAAGCGCGACGGCGTGCATGGCATGGTCGCCGGCAGCACCGGCTCGGGCAAATCCGAGCTACTGATCTCGCTGATCGCCGGACTGGCCGTGACCTACGAGCCGAGCGTGCTCAACTTTGTGCTGGTCGATTACAAAGGCGGCGGCGCGTTCAAGCCGTTTGAGAATCTGCCGCACGTGGTCGATCTGATCACCAACCTGGGCGAAGACGCCGTCACGCGCATGTTCACCGCTGTGCGCGCCGAGATGGAGCGCCGCCAAAAGCTCAACACCGATACCAAAACCAAAAATATTGTCGAGTATCGCCAGAAGGGCTTTCACCTCACGCACGCGCCGTATCCGTATCTGTTCATCATCATCGACGAGTTCGCCGAGATGATCGCCAGCCGCGCGGAGTTCAAAGCCCAGCTTGAGATGATCACCCGCGTTGGTCGCGCGCAGGGCGTCTCGCTGATCCTGGCGGCGCAGCGGCCCAGCGGCGTGACCGACCAGATGCGCTCGAATATTAAGTTCCGCATTTGTCTGCGCGTGGAAACGCCCGGCGAAAGTCGCGAAATGCTGCGTCGCTCGGATGCCGCGTTCTTGCCAGCGGGCGTGCCGGGACGCGGCTACCTACAGGTCGGCAATGAAGAGATCGAGCTGGTGCAGGTCGCCTACACTGGCGATCGCATCGCCGACCAGAACCAAGCGCCAAAAGCCAGAGTCATCTGGCCGGATCGCGGCGGCAACCTGGAAGTTGTGCAAGATCAAGAGCCGCCCGAGCTGTACGTGGCGATCATCGACATGCTTAACGAGATGGCGCGCCAGCACGGTGTCAAAAAGCAGCGCGCGCCGTGGCCCAACTTCCTGCCCGATCAAATGTGGCTGTCGCGCGTCTTGCTGTCACAAAATCCCCAGGCCAGCGCGGTCACCTCGGAGCAATACATCGATCGCGAAAGCATCGATACGATCATGCTGGGCCAGCCGCACGAGCCGACGATCTTTTTGAATCCGTCGGTGAATAAATGGCTCACGCGCCAGCCGGGCTGGATCGACACGCTGGACTGGAACAACTACGCCATGCGTCCGGTGGTCGGCCTGGTCGATAATCCCTACGCCGCCAAGCAGCTGCCGCTGGTGATCCCGCTGCCACGCGGCCACGTCGCGATTTTTGGCGCGTCCGGCTGGGGCAAAACAACCTTTATCCGCTCGCTGGTGGTCAGTCTGGCCGCCACGCACTCGCCGGATCATTTCCACGCCTACATTTTGGATCTCGGCGGTCGCAATCTTGGCGTGCTGGCGCAGCTGCCGCACGTCGGCGCGGTGATCATTCCCGACGAAGAAGGCTACAAGGAGCGCGCCGAGCAGCTGCTGCGCGAGCTTGACGACATCGTCGAGCAGCGCAAAACATTGCTGAACAACGCGCGCGCCAGCACGATCTACGAGTACAACCAGACACACCCCGAGTCGGCGCAGCCGGCAATCCTGGTGGCGATCGACAACTTCCTGGAGTTTGTCGAAACCTTTGGCGGCGGCAGCGACGATGTTGAAAGCGTGCTCGATAAATTTGTCGCGCTGGTACGTCAGGCCAAGCCTTACGGCCTGCATTTCGTGATCACCGTCAGCCAGATCGGCGATCTGTCCAACCAGCTGTACAGCCTGTTCACCGAACGCTTCGCGCTCAAGCTGGCCGATAACACCGAGTACCGCGCGCTGGTCGGCGAGCAGGTGCCCGAGATTCGCGATATTCCGGGCCGTGGCTATACCAAGATCGATCGGCGGGCGCTGAGCTTTCAGGTCGCAACGCTAGCCAAGCCGGCCTATGAGCTGAGACGGCTGGAAGAGTTTGTCGACAATATCAACGCGTATCTCAAAACCGCGCGGCCATACGCCAGGCCGGTGCGCGTCGATGCGCTGCCCAAGGCCGTGCTGTTCAAGCAGCTGCTGGCGCGCGAGCACAAGCTCCCGCTCGACGAGCAGTTTCTCGATCGACTAACGGCGATCACCAAGCAAAAATGGCAGCAGAGCACTGATCCGGCCCACGCCGACTGGCTCAAAGTCACGATCGGCGTGGCCTCCGGCGATCGTCCGCGTCCGCTAGAGCTTGAGGCCAAAAAAGACGGCGTGCACGGCATGATCGCGGGCGGCACCGGCGCTGGCAAATCCGAGTTGCTGATGACGCTGCTCGTCGGCCTGGCGCTCAACTACGATCCCAGCATTCTCAACTTTGTGCTGGTCGATTACAAGGGCGGCGGCGCGTTCAAGCCCTTCGAGAAGCTGCCGCATGTCGTCGATCTGATCACCAACCTGAATAAATCGGCGGTGCGGCGCGTCTTCACCTCGATCAACGCCGAGATGCAGCGCCGCCAAAAGCTCAACGCCGATACCGGCACCAAAGATATTGTCGAGTATCGCCAGAAGGGCCTGCATCTGACGCACGCGCCCTATCCGCATCTGTTTTTGATCATCGACGAGTACGCCGAGATGATCACCGACAGCCCGGAGTTTCGCGATGAGCTGGACAGCATCACCCGCGTTGGCCGCGCGCAGGGCGTGAACCTGCTGCTGGCCTCGCAACGTCCGGTCGGCGTTTCGGATCAGATGCGCGCCAACATCAAGCTGCGGCTCTGTCTACGCGTCGAGGGCGTGGATACCAGCCGCGAAATGCTGCGCCGCTCAGATGCCGCGTTCTTGCCCAGCGGCATGCCGGGCCGTGGCTACTTGCAGGTCGGCAACGAAAATATCGAGCTGGTGCAGATAGCCTACACCGGCGAAAAGTACGAGTACGCCGAGGCTCCGGAAGGCGGCGAAAAGCCCAAATTCTACGATGTGGTCGTGCAGATGGCCAACGATCTGCTGCAAGGCGCGCCGCCACAAACGCCCTGGCCGCCCTTCTTGTCGCCGACGCAAGCGTTCACACAGCAGCTTGAGCCGCGCTACCTCGATCGGTCGTATCGTCCGCTGCTCAACCTTGGGCGCAGCGATCGCCTTGAGATCAATCCGTTTGTCGGCGACTGGCTGAGCGGC
>JAFAYS010001012.1 GCA_019240175.1 Chloroflexota bacterium
ACCAAATCCGACGATCACGCCGACCGTGACCAATACGCCGACCAATACGGCCACGCCAACCAACACGCCGACCGCGACACGAACGCCAACCGTGACCAACACGCCGACGCGAACGCCCACACCAACCAATACGGCCACGCCAACCAACACGCCAACCAATACGGCCACGCCGACCAACACGCCGACTCCTACGCCCGACCTCTTCGCTAAGGCGTTCCCGGTCACTCAGGACGCCTTGAGCACGGTCCATCGCGGCGACGCCGATGCGTTTGTGGTCCAACTGAACATTAATACTGAAAATCAGCTCATCTATAGCACCTTTCTCGGTAGTGCCGACACAGATATTGGTCGCAGCATCACCCTGGACTTCACCGATAACATGATTGTTGTGGGTGAGGCGGGTGGGCCGTTTGTGAATAGCAGCGGGCCGATTGGCGGAAGCTTTAACCAATTCACCGACGCGTTCGTCACCAAGATCGAGAGCAAACTGGTCGGGCGCAACAGGCTTTCCCTCGACATGCCACCGACCGAGGTTGGACTGGGACAGATCTTCACCGTCACGCTGACGATCAGCGCGACTGAGTCGGAGATCGACAAAGTGAACGCTTATCTCGCATTCGACGATACAGCGCTGGAAGTGGTCAATAGCGCCGGCGCGCGGCATGGATCGATCGATCCTGTCGAAGGCAAATTCGATCAGGTGACGAAAAACCAGGTCGATCAAAATACCAACACGACCAACGACGGACGTATCGCCTTTGTCGGCGCAAAGACGCAGGCTCCCCTGCTTTCGGGCGTTTTTCCTGCCGCCACGATTCGCTTTCGCACCCGTAAGCCGATCAATCAGACCGAGATCATGTTTGAGAATGTGTCTGGGCGTGATACCGATCTGGTGCTTAATAGCGTCAACTTGCGCTCAGCGCAGGCATCGGGCAAAGTGACTGTCTTCGACGGCATCTGGCTCAGCGGCAAGGTAGCGATCGAGAAGCGGACAAACCAGCCGCCGTATGGATACATGACCGATCTGTTCCGCGATGGTAAAGCAGGTGTTACGATCACAAAGGAAAATATGACTCCGCTAGTGGTCAACAATATCACAACCACGCTCACAGGTCAGTTTGCACCGATCAAAGTGATGGGCATTTCCGGCGATCTTTATGAGATAGAGCTCAAAGGCGAGAACACACTCAGCAGCAAGCGTCAAGTGGATCTGCGCTTTGCCAATGAGATCGACTTCGGCACGCTGCGCGCCGGCGATACCAATGGCGACAACATGATCAATGGTGGCGACGTTTCCTATCTCGCGCCGTCGTTTATGAGCACGACCGCCACGCCGACTGCGTTCTTGCCTAGGGCTGATATCAACAAGGACGGCAAGATCAGCGATGCCGATGTATCGGGGCTGATCTGTAATTTCTTGCAGGTCGGACCGACCGACACCAGCCCGCCGCCGGTCTGCGTACCGCCGACGCGAACACCGACGCCGACGCCGCCCACGACGACACCCACGCCCACGACGACACCCACGCCCACGACCACAGGCCAAAGCATCGCGGCAGAGCAGCCTGAAGCGAGCGTCAGCGCTGCGGAGCAGCCTGGATTGAGCGTGAGTACGGCAGAGCAAACAGTGCGTTCCGGCGATATCTTCACGGCGCAGCTGGCGCTGGATCTCCAGACTGCTACCGCCGACACGATTGGTGCCTATCTCGACTTCGATCCGCGCTATCTGGAGGTCGTCGATAGCGCAGGCCGTCCGGCGAATACGCTCGATCTGAGCACGGGCCAGTTCGGCAGCGCCACGCATAACCGCGTCGACAATACGCGCGGAAGGATCAATCTTTCGGTCTCGCGCTTCAGCCAGCCGTGGCTTACCGGCGACGTGACGATCGCGGTGATTCGCTTCCGCGCCAAGTTGCCGGTCGACGCAACCCACATTCGCCTGGCACATGACCAGATTCGCGACAGCGACTCGTTCCGTGGCGGCTATGCGCTAGGCGTTACGCGCTCCGATGCGACGATCGCGATCAGCGGACCGCTGCATCAGGTGTATTTCCCATACGCTCAATACTAGCCAGGCAGGACGGCGAACGGCAGTTTTGGATCTGCCGTTCGCGCTTCCGACTCCTGGTTCAGGCTTATCGATAGTAATTTTTCGCGATACACATCGTCCGGAACAAGCAGGCATTGTTGGCTCAGGCGCTCGATCGATTGACTAGCCAATCCCGATCGAAACCGCCGCGCCTGGCTTGATCACTCAGCTCATCATACGTACGGAGCGCCTTTCATGACGTACATCCCATATCCGCGCCTTCGTGTAGCTCTGGCATCTGCGCGTCGTCCGCTCTGCGGCGTGTTGTCTCTCGCGCTAATCCTGAGCTTCCTGGCGACGACACTGCCCGGCTCCTCGCACGCGACTGAGCGACCAGCGCCGGTGCCGGCGGCGCTCACGCCAAGCCTCGCCGATCTGCCGATTGCGTTTGTGCCGAATGTCGGACAGAGCGATCCGAGCGTACACTATCAGGCGCAGGGCTTGGGCGGTATGCTTTTTTTCACACCCGCCGAGATTGTGCTGACGCTGCCGGTGAGCACCGCCGCCCTGGAGGCCCAGACCGACAGCACTGCGGACTCGCTGGCGGCGCTCAGGTCACACATTGAAGCGCCGAGCGAGGCTGATCACGAGAACGTGGTGCGACTAAGCTTTCTGGGTGCGAATCCCGCGCCGCGCATCAGCAGCGACGATCAGCTGTCCGGCATCGTGAACTATGTGCTGGGCAATGATCCCAGCGCATGGCGCACGAATGTCCCAACGTACGCCGCGCTGCGCTATGAGCAGTTGTACCCTGGCATCGATCTGCGCTATGACGGCGAGGGCGGACGGCTTAAAGGTACCTATCTGGTTGATCCCGGTGCCGATCCTTCGCGCATTCGCTGGCACTATGACGGCGTGACCGATGTTCAGGTTGACGACGAGGGCAATCTTGTGGCGACCTTGCCGCAGGCAACCCAGACGACCGCTAGCAAATCCGTACCAACCCTACGCGAGGCAGCGCCGATCGCCTGGCAGACGGTGAATGGTCGAGACATTCCGGTCGAGGTGCGCTATAGCGTCAAATCCGACAAGACCATTGGCTTTGTGGTCGGCGCTTACGACCGCTCGCTGCCGCTGGTGCTCGATCCAACGCTGGATTACAGCACCTATATCGGCAGCACCGGCGACGACGAAGGCCGCAGCATCGCGGTCGACGGCAGCGGCGCGATGTATATCATCGGCACGACCAACTCAGTCTCGTTTCCCGATGATACCGACTCAAACGCCGGCGGCGTCGATACGTTCATCACCAAACTGGACCCACAGGCCCCGAGCCACCTTGTGTATACGACCTTTCTCGGCGGCTCGAACACGGATCTAGGCAGCGGCATTGTCACAGGGGCTCAAGGCAGCGTACATGTTGTCGGCTCGACCTACTCCAATAACTTTCCGAGAGCCAACGCGCTTGATACTACACTTGGCGGCGAGATCGACGCTTTTGTAACCACGCTCAACGTCACAGGAACCGTTGCATTTAGCACCTACCTCGGCGGCGCGCAGAAAGATTTCGGCAACGGCATCACGGTTGACGCCTCGCAGAACCTTTATGTGACAGGCCGCACCGAGTCGCAAGACTTTCCGACGACCAATGGGCGGGATACCTTGCTGGGTGGTCCTGCCGATGCCTTTATCACCAAGATCGCTGCGGGCGGCTCGAACCTTGTGTATAGCACGTACCTGGGCGGCCAGCGCTCCGACACCAGCAACGCGATCGCGGTTGATAGCGCCGGTAATGCGTTCGTAACCGGCCAGACCAGCTCGATCGATTTCCCAACGCTGGGCAGTGCGCGGCCTCCGGTGTTTGCCGGCGGTATTACCGATGCCTTTGTCACCAAGCTGTCAAGTGATGGTCAGTTACTCACCTATAGCATCTACCTGGGCGGCGAGGAGTTCGATGAGGGCGCGAGCATCGCCGTGGATAGTGAGCGACGCGCGTATGTTACCGGCACGACGCAATCGACGACGTTCCCTATTGCCAACAGCTTTGAAGAAGATTTTCAGGGCCGTAGCGACGCGTTCTTCACCCGCATTAACGCCAGCGGCTCCGCGCTGGAATACAGCACCTATCTCGGCGGCACCAGTGACGACTCCGGTCACGACATCGTGGTCGACGATCAAAACGCCGCTTATATCATCGGCAGCACCAAATCTTACGATTTCCCGAGCAAAGATGCTGTGCAGTCGACGCGCAACGGCGACATCGACGCCTTTGTGACCAAGTTCCTGCCCACCGGCAGTGCGATCGAGTACAGCACCTATTTCGGCGGCACAATCGAGGATTACGGCTACGGCATCGCCGCGCGATGCGTAAGCGGCAAATGCATCGCGTATATTACCGGCGCGGCCAAATCGCGCGACTTCCCGACTATCGAGGGCTCGTGGAAGCCGAACTATAACGGCGGCGAGTTCGATGCCTTCGTTGCGCAGCTTGGCCCAGTGCCGACCGGCCCGCGCATCTATGTGCAGCCACCGATGAAGTTCATTGGCGTGAATCAGATCTTCAGTGTCGATATTCTGGTCGATAGCGCGGAGCAAGACATCGATACTGTGGATGCGTATCTGTCATACAACTCCAACTATCTCCAAATTGTCAACGCTCAGGGCCAGCCAATCAGCGCTACGAGTACCACTGGGCCGGTTTCGCCTGGGCTTGATGAGAGTGAGATGCAGGTGAACTATAACCAGGTGAAAGTCGAAAATGGTGTCGGCCAGATCGGCTTCTCGGGCAGCAAGCTGGTGACACCGCCCGCCGCAAGCGCGCTGCCGTACAGGTTTACAGCGGGCACGATCTACTTCCGCACGCTGCAGACCACCACGGGCGTCGCACCGACCACCATCTCGTTCATCCGCCAGGGCGCGCGGCGCAGCGACCTGTATTTCAAGGGCACGACCAAAAACGCGGCGCTGGTGAGCAGCAATATCCGCATCTTATCGGGCTCGCTGCTCAATGGTAAGATCAGCCTGGAGCAGCGCGGCGCGCCGCCAAATGCCAAGTGGGCCACGCCGCTCTACCGGGGCGATAATAACGGCATCATCGTCTACGACAATTGGAACTTAGCAAATCAGCAGACGCTAGGCTTCTTCAGGACCGATACCGACAATAACGGGCGCTTCTCGGTCTTTCTGCGCGACATCGTCGGCGATGAATACGATATCAAGATCAAAGGTGCCGATACGATCAGCAACATCCGCAGCGCCAATCTGCAAAATACCAGCGAGATCGACTTTGGCACGCTGTGCGTCGGCGACAGTAGCGGCGACGATGTGATCAACGGTGCGGATGTTTCGTATATCGTCCCGTTCTTCCCATCCGACGACTCGCTGCCGAACTTTCCGACGGAAGGCGACGCCAACAAAGATAAGCGCATCGATCGTGAGGACTTGAATAGCATCAAGACGAACTTCCTCAAAACCGGGTTTATTAGCGCGGCAAACACCGCTCGCGCCTGTAACCCGCCCACGACGCGCAGTGCTGTTGTCGCCGATGCAGAGCCAGCGCGGACCGACGTTGCTCCCACATCAGGCATCGCCGCGACCGAGCGCGCAGTGATGAGCTTGTACCCTGAGGATCAGGACGTCTTCGCCGGCAAGGTCTTCTCAGTTACCCTCAACGTCGATCTTAAGTCGAATCTGGCCGATACGATCGATATGTATCTGAATGTGAACCCCAGCCAGTTGATCATGGTGGACAAGGAGGGCCAGGTACTCGAAGCCGCCACTTCCCAGGGCAAGCTAGAACTCCATACCGACGCGCTGAACAACCCCACCTGCGAGGTGTCATACAACAACGCGACGACCCACACGTATGGGGAGAACAATGCTTCGATCACTTGCTTCAAAGCACCTTTCCTACCCAATACCTTTACCGCCGGCACTTTCTACTTTAGATTTAAATCCGGCGAGACGATTGAGGACACGGCGAAGATTACGCTGATCACTGAAGGCACAACGCTGGAAGATAAGGTCCGTACAACGAACCTATACAAGAACGGCGTCGCGGTCGATGCCTCGCGTATAGGCGCAACGGTCACACGCTTGGAGAAGGGATCGATCGTGTATGCGCCGATCGCGGCCAAGCCGTCACAGCCGTAGCCAAATGTGGTAAGTAGCCGAAGCGCGACAATGTCACGCGGCAGCTAGTAAGCAGCAATAGCCGGAATGGAAACCACAGCGCAGCAGGTCGAATCTGACCTGCTGCGCTGCTTGTGTGGGGATGCTAGCCCAGCGTTCGTGATCGCTCGGGAAGTGACCGCACGTCGCTGCGCTCGCCCAGCAGCGCGCTATCCACCGCGAGCGCACCAGGGCCGAGCAGCGCCAGCGCTAACGAGCTAAGCAGCAGTAACACCTCGGTGCGCGTCTCGGTGAAGCCCGAGACCGGGCTTTCTGCGCCGAACATGGCCGGCCCACTGACCAAGGCAATCGCCACCAGCATATTCGCAACAAACAGCAGGCTAAAGACGCGCGTCAGCAGACCGATGATCAGCGCGAGCCCGCCGATCAACTCAAGATACGCGATCAACGGTCCCATCAGGCCCGGCAGCGGTATGCCCAGGCTCCCAAAGAAGCCAGCCACGCCATCAGTACCGCCTAGTACTTTGCCGAGACCAGCTAGAAAGAAGGTGAGGCCAATTCCGACGCGTAGTAGTAGAGGCGCAAAAGACTCGTATCCTGAAAGTCGCCGCAACATACAACCTCCTCACTCGCAGCGCCGCCTAATCAGCAGCTATTGATCAGATCTACGAGTGATTGTAATGCGTTGAATCTTTTTTACTATTTTGCGGCACCCAATTTTTAAAGATCGCTAATTTTGAAACGTGAGATAAGGTTCATGGTAAGGTGGTACTGATAAAGTATAGTCCATGGAACACTGATGTTGACGAAAGACACCCACCTACGGTACTATACGCGGCGGGACTTCTCAAATCAGTGGTCACACCAGAAAATTCTCACCCGTTGAACCTATATCTGACTGCTCACCGAAGAGCGCGCCGATCATCGACGGCTTGTCCGACGCTGCACGCCAGCGCTCACGTTTGACATTATTTGTACCAATCAGCTAGTACAATCCATAAGGGAGGCACCACCATGACCGCAGTAGCCGAAATCAAAAACCTGTACCTTGGTTTGCTCAACGCTTACAACACCGGCGACGCGCAGTTTATGTCCGACTTCACCGCCAGCAAGGATATGCTGGTCATCGGTACCGACCCGACTGAGTGGTGGGACAGCCATGAGACGCTGCTGGACGCGCTGCGTGTAAGCTTGAAGGAATTTCGCGATGCGGGCGTGCGTGTGGTGGCCAGCGATCCCCAGGCGTTTGTTGAAGGTACTGTGGGCTGGATTGCCGACCGCCCGATCTTCTATCTGCCCGACGGCTCGCAGGTAGAGTCGCGCGTGACGGCGGTGATGCGACTCCAGGATGGCGTGTGGAAGTTTGCTCAGCAGCACTTCTCGTATGCTATTCTCAACGAAGATTTCGTCGCCGTGAACGAGCAGGAACTTAGCCGCGAAGTGGGTGCCTAATCGAGCTTCTAGTAGCCCATAACCTCCCTTTGGGCTGCTCAGACAGTGGTTACTCCCTCAATTGATTGAAATACAAAGCGTCTGGAGACCCAGTTCCTCCAGACGCTCTTGATTCTCCGGCTCGTTCTCTGCCGTCACGACATGTTACCGCGCCTGCTGCATCACGCAGAACAAGGCGTAGGGCGGCGGGTCTAGTGTGCCCTGATAAACGGTGTCGTCGATCGAGAGCAGGCTGAGCTGGCCGCCGAAGATCTCGCGAAGCTCCTCCGCCGTAAAGCGATACGGCCCCAGCTCGCCCGGCTGCAAGCGGCTCATGCATTTTAGACAGAAGTAGCCGCCCGGCTTCAGGAGCTTCCCGACCGTCGCGACATACTCCGCTCTCCGCTCCGGCGCGAGAACGTGAAAGCAGCCGCGGTCGAAGATCAGATCAAACTGTTGGTCAAGCTGCGTCGCGAGGATGTCGTCCTCCCGCCATGTGATCGTATGACCCTGCTCGCAGGCCTTGGCCTGCGCCTGCTGGATCGCCGCCGCCGAGATGTCTGTGGCGGTCACGCGGAAGCCGCGCTGGGCCAGCTGTACCGCCTGCGTGCCGGGGCCAGTGCCGAGATCCAGCGCATCGCCACTCCCCAAGCCCAGCTGATCGAGCACTCGCCTGAGATCGTCGTCTAACTCAGGGTTGAACCACGGCATCCCTTCGAGCGGATTTGCCTGGTAGAACGCTTCCCACTGCGGAAGCTGGTGCTGATCCTCGGCTGATGTAGTAGACTGAGCGGCCAGGGTGCGCGTAATTTGATCGAGATGTCCCACACCATGCGCTGCATACAGTTGCGCCTGCATCTCAAGGCTCACGACGCCATTTTCTGGATGATGGCCCGCGCGCTGCCAATCGACCTCGGACAGCGACTCCCAGAAGGTTACCCAGCGGGTATGCAGGCTGCTCAGCAGCGTAAGCGAAACGCTAATGTCTGCATCTGTGGCATCGGCAAAGCGCGCCCACTGCTCTTGATCGTAGGGCTTGAGCGGCGGGTTGTCTTCGGTGGCGATCAGCTTGCAGCGAATGTAGCTGTTCATGTGTGAGTCGGCGAGATGATGCACGTTTTGAGCGACGGTCCACTCGCCGGCAAGGTAAGGCGTAGTGAGCTGCTCGGTGGAAAGATCGCGCACCAGCGCGGCTAGCTGCTCAGGCAGCTGGCGAATCTGATCGATGTAGGTTTGGCGTTGCTCAGGGGTTAGCATCATGCCTCCGTTATGTGTTTGGCACGGCTCGTTGATGGCGCTGCGGATTGTAGAGCATGTGTGCAAGGTTGACAAACGAGGATTAGGGAATTTATGAGGGAGTGATCTAATACTTAAGATCACTCGATATTTACAATAAACATCTCAACTCTCCAAAACTGTACAGAATGACGACGATGGTTCAAGTGTAAAACTACATAAGCAATTAGGTGAAATTCTTGGTTCTACTATTTGCTTGCTTTCCGTTTGATAGTAACTTGCACCGATGCACACTCAACAATATCACCAGTTAACTGAGTAATACTCGGCCAACGTCGATTCTCTCTACCGGCTTTGTAATAATAATTGATCAGAGTTGCTCCTTGTGATCCAACAGCACATACAACGATTTCAGCCAGCGCACCAGGAGCTCCCCCCCAGATATGCAACCTCGCTGTGCCATGTTTTACTTTGTCTATTGACCGTGATAGCAGTTTGCGGCCAATATTCATGTGTGTTACCGTCTGATTTCCTAATTAGTAACCACAAACTCTTATCTCTTGGTAAGCTCTTGTACACTCCACTCACAGCAAAGGAAGATGGAACTTGTTCAAGACGTGGTGGTGAGACAATTTGAATGCCGTATTCATCACAGGAGAAATTGTTCTCCTTGAGAGAACTATCTTCTAAGCGATCTTTGAGTGCTTCAATGCGGTTATTTTGCAACCAAAAAGCGAAACTGCCAAAGACCACCAGGACAGCTACAATAACAGGCCAACCAACCCATTGGGCAATTAACTGGAATTCGTCCATTTTACTCTCATAATTCTGAAGGCTTCGAGAAATTATACTGGATAGATCAACGGCATGGATGTACCATTAGCAAGAAGATTAACAGGATCAAACTTGTAATCTCCCCAGATTATGCCCCTTTACAACTACTAGCCGATGTAGTAATATCACATCACACTACCTGCTGTAGTATAAGCTATTAAACCTCTATCGCATCGCACGGTGCCACACAATCCAGCCCTGCGATCCACCATTCATGGAGGCATTGCGCATGCGTTCAAATTCCGCCGCTGCCGACCCACCAATGAGCGAGTATCGCCCGAGCTACGCCGCGCTGCTCGACACCGCATCGCCACCCATGCCAACGAAAGAATCGCGTACCATGCGCGTATCGCATCCCGCATCCGCCACTGAGCGCGCCATCGACGATACCGGCGTTGAGTTTCTCAGCCTGTACCGCCAGCTGCTGGCCGACATCGACCGCTGGTGCAAGCCGTCGGGTGCGCCGATCACACAGGTGATTCGCCGGCAAGCGCTGCGTGATTATGTCGAAGTGTAGTGCCACACCTACCCGCGCCAGCCTTCTTGCCCGTTCCCGCCGCGCTTCGGGCGCTACCTGGCCTACCTCGATGGCTTCGACGAAATTGTGGAGGCGATCGATGGCTGGTGTGAGTGGCTAAACCGCCAGTTCCTGCCCGGCGTCGTGCCAATCCATCTGATTCGCAGCGCGCTGGAAGAATGGGACGAGCCGCGCCGACCAACGGATCTGCCCTACGCATCAGCGTTCCAGCCGATGTTTGGATCGATGGTGCCGGCTCACGAGCCAGTCTAAGCTTTAGAAGATAATCTGAGCAGCAATTGCGCGGCGTTGTGAGCGCCGCGCAGGTTTTGCGTGGAGTAGTTTTTCAGGAGCGCGCAGTCACCGCGCGGCGGCTAAACGGCACACACAGCGGCGTGCCAGTCACAGGATCGCTGACGATGCGGCAGGCGATGCCAAAAACCTGCTGCACAATCTCCTCGGTCATCACGTCCTCGGGAGCGCCAGCCGCCACGATCCGCCCCGCGTGCATGGCGACCAGATAGTGCGCATAGCGACAGGCCTGATTAAGATCGTGGAGCACCATCACGATCGTACGCTGCTGGACGCGATTGAGATCTGAGAGCAGATCCAGCACCTCGATCTGATGCGCCAGATCCAGATACGTCGTCGGCTCGTCGAGCAGCAGCAGCGGCGTGTTTTGCGCCAGTGCCATCGCGATCCAGGCTTTCTGGCGTTGGCCGCCCGAGAGCGTTTCCAGCGGACGATCGGCAAACGGCTGCATCCCAGTCACGGCCAGCGCCTGCTCGACCAAGCGCTGATCTTCCTCTGACCATTGCTGCAGCCAGCGCTGATGCGGATAGCGGCCCTGAATCGCCAGATCGCGCACCGTCAGGCCTTCGGGAGCGATCGGACCTTGTGGCAGCACGCCGAGCCGCTTGGCGACTTCTTTGGTCGGCAGCTGCGTGATCGCCTGGCCGTCGAGGTAGACCGCGCCGCTCTGGGGCTTCATCAAACGCGCCATCGCGCGCAATAGTGTGGATTTGCCGCAGCCGTTGGGACCGATCAGCACCGTGATCTCACCAGCCGGAATGCGCAGCGAAAGCCCATCGATCACCACCGCGCGCTCATAGGCCAGCTTCAGATCTTCGGTGTGCAGCGTGTGTGTCACGATTCCTCCCTAAACACCACGGCTACGATATAGCAGATACAGCAAAAACGGCGCGCCAATCATTGCTGTGATCACGCCGCAGGGAACCTCGATCGGCGCGAAGAGCAGCCGTCCCACCAGATCCGCCAGCAACATGATCAGCCCGCCAAGCAGCGCTGAGACCGGCAGCAGCACTCCATGTCGCGCGCCGACCAGCCGCCGCCCGATATGCGGTGCCATCAGCCCGACAAAGGCAACCGGCCCGGCAGTCGCGACCGCAATTGCGGCCAGACCGACCGTCACCAGCAGCAGCAGCGCCCGCTGTCGCTCGACGCGCGTGCCGAGACCAGAAGCGATCGCGTCGCCGAGATGCAGCGTGTCGAGATCGCGCGACAGCACCAGCGCCACTGGCAGCAGCACGCAGAGCCAGGCCAGCAGCGGCCAGAAATGCTCCCAGCTACGACCATACACGCTGCCGGCCATCCAGGTCATCGCCTTGCTGACCTGAATAATTTGGCTGGACGTCAACACTAGCGTCACCAGCCCTTGCGCGATCGCCGCGATGCCGATGCCGACGATCACCAGGCGCGCGCCGGAGCTGTGGCCTTTCCAGGAAAGCGCGTAGCTCAGCGCCGCCGCCGCGAACGCCCCGCCGAACGCCGCCAGCGGTACGTAGGTTACCGGCACCGACGAGTTCAGCACGATCAGCGTGACCGCCGCAAGACTCGCGCCGGCATTGATGCCGATCACATCGGGTGCAGCCAGTGGATTGCGCGTCAATCCTTGCAGGATCGTGCCGGCCATCGCCAGCGCCCAACCAACCAGCATCGCGATCAGGGCACGCGGCAAACGCAGCGTGTACACGATCAGCGTGTTCGGCCCGGCATCCTGGCCTACGAGCGCACGCCACACCTCACCCAGCGGCAGCACAACTTCGCCCAGACTCGTCGTCAGGATCAGCAGGACAACGGTTGAGACCGAGAGCAGCAGCAGCAACAGCACCGCACGGAGATTGATCCGCAGCGAGATCTCGGGCCGCTCACGCCTTAGCACCAGCCAGCTGTTCATCGGCCCAACCCTCGCCGTGCAACATAAATCAAAAACGGCGCACCAAGCAGCGCGGTTACCACACCGACCGGAACTTCATTCGGAAAGATCACAAAGCGCGCGCCGATATCCGCCGCCAGCAGCAGGATCGCGCCAACTAGCGCCGAATAAGGCAGTATCCAGCGATAATCCGCGCCGACCAAAGCCCGCGCGATATGCGGCACCGCCAGGCCGACAAAGCCGATCGGCCCCGCGATCGCGACCGAGCCGCCGGCTAGCAGCACCACCA
>JAFAYS010000243.1 GCA_019240175.1 Chloroflexota bacterium
CCATTAGCAACGAACTCACCCCCTAATCAGCCAAGGCCCTCACGCTCAACAGGGACGCTATATGCGTCCCTGTTTTGGTAATCAAGCTCTCAGCCAAAGGCAACAATCATGCTTCGCACTTTTTTTGCCCATGAGCCAGGCCAGGGACTGACCGAGTACGCGCTGATCATTATGTCGATCGCGATCGCGGTGATTGCCGCCGTAACGCTCTTTGGGCAAGAGCTACTCACAACCTATGACTTTATTGTCAGCAGCTGGCCATCCTAGCGCTTAATTAATGCACTTCTTCCCGAACGAGGACGCGATTGTGTCCTCGTTTGTGTTTGTTTAATTAATCCAAAAGATCGGGCTTGAAACGTTGGTCTGGAGAAGATCGTAATGTGAATCAAATCGAGGCGGGGATTTCTGAGTACCCAGAATGACCCGCAATATAGTAGTATATAGGCACTCACGTACTCCATTACATTCTCACGGAAGCAGGTGATCTCCATGCTGCGTAACTTCTTCGCCCGCGAGGAAGGCCAGAGTCTTGTCGAATATGCACTTGTTCTTATTCTGATTGCGATCGCGGTCATTGGCATGCTGGCGGTGCTTGGCGCAAACATCAACGGGGTTTTTCAGCGCATAGCCAACGCCATGCCTTAAGCACAAACGGAGGAGCAATAGCTGCCCCTCCGTTTGTGTTTAATCCGAATCGCGACGATGGTGAGAAGCCGAAGCTAGACAGCGCCAACACCCGCCAGCTTGTTGGCTGCATACTCCGCCGAGGCCGCGATAAACGCCCCGAACACGCGTTGCCAGCGCGGATCGACCGCAGACCACAGCTGCTCTGGGTGGCACTGCACGCCCAGCACAAACGCATCGCCGGTGCC
The DNA here is from genome assembly GCA_019240175.1 of Chloroflexota bacterium. GTDB lineage: Bacteria > Chloroflexota > Chloroflexia > Chloroflexales > Kallotenuaceae > LB3-1. Next base: position 873 of record JAFAYS010000243.1, read on the forward strand.
CTCCACGGCCTCCACAATGCCATCCGGCGCACGCCCCACAACCCGCAGGCCGCCGGCGATATCTTTGAGCCCCTGATGATGCAGCGTATTCACCTGAAGATCGCAGGTGCCGAGCAGCGCCGCCAGCCGCGAGTCCGACTCGAAGGCCACTGTGTGATCCAGGTGCTCCCAGCAGCGCTGCTGCGCGCTGATGTCGTGGTCGAGCGTGGTTGGATATTGGCTGGGAATGTCTTGATACAGCGTGCCGCCGAGCGCCACATTCAGCGCCTGCATGCCGCGACAAATGCCCAGCAGCGGCTTGCGCTCGGCAACTGCCCAGCGAATCAGCGGCAGCTCGGCGGCGTCGCGCAGATGCTCGATCTCGCCCAGCTTAGGATGCGGCGCTTCGCCATACAGCTCGGGCGCGATGTCGGCACCGCCCGCCAGCAGCACGCCATCCAGCAGATCGTACATTTGCCGCAAGCCGACCTGATCGACGTGAGGCGGCAGCAGCAGCGGAACACCGCCCGCCTGAATCACAGCGGCGACATAGCCCTCGCGAATGCCCACCAGGGGCGGACACCAATCTTGATCATGAGCCAGACGGCACGGAATGCCGATCACTGGCCGAGTTGTTTGTTCTTTCATAACGGCAAGTATAACGCAACGCCGCCGGATTTCGGTCCAGCGGCGATCGACAATAAAGCAGGATTGAAGCGCTAAACGGAAGCTAGCTCTGTGATGCCGAGGCCCAGCTGCTGCAGCGCGAAGAGCATACCCGCCTGAAGATTATTCAGCGTGACGACATCGCCCAGGTTCACGCCGAGCTGGATGATCGTCTGGGCGATCGTGCTGCTGATGCCGGTGAAGATCACCCGCGAGCCGAGCAGACCCACCGCCTGCGCCGTCATAATCAGGTGATTGGCGACCGAGGTATCCACGACCGATACGCCGGTGATATCGATGATCACCATATCGGCCTGCTGGCGCACAATCTCTTCGAGCAGCTTCTCGGTAATCTCCTGGGAGCGCAGCGAGTCGATCGCGCCGACCAGCGGCAGCACCAGCACGCCGCGATAGATCGGAATGATCGGCGTGGAAAGCTCCTGGATCACCGCGCGCAGCTGATCTTCGCGGCGCTGCGTGGCACGGATCTCGGCGATCGTGGCCTCCTGCGCGGCGCGCTTGGTCTCCTCGACATAGCCTTCCAGCACAGCCGAGACAAACTCCCAGCGCGCATCGCTATTATCGGGAGTGCCGTTGTTCGCGGCATCGGACCTGAGCACGCGGCCCGCACGAATAAACGCCTGGAGGCTCATGCCCTGCTCGGCCAGGCGCCCGCCCAGCGACCGGGCTTGCGCAGCATCAGGCTGATCCCGAAACGCGGTAAACTGCTGGACAATCCGCGTGGCGGCGTCCCGTAGCTGCTCGGCGCTCAAAGTCGAGCCGTGAAGTTCGGCGGTTTGCAGGGCTTGAAGCACCTGTTGGGTGAGGAATGCTACAGCATCATCAGTAGGCATACAGAATCTTCCGTTACGTTGATTGAGTGCGGAATGAGCAGCAGGCAGCCAGCATCCATGAAGCGTCATAGACCGCGCATATCAGAATCTAGCGGGAGTAGGCGTGTTTGCCGATAGGGGGGAAGTCCCGTCCCAGGACGGTACATCGGGTAGAATAAGGTTATGAGTACTCCGCAGCGGCTATTCTTCGGGCGCTGGCGATCCCCATAGACGAGCAAGACGACGCAGAGTGCCGCCGAAAAGTGTATCATATGGGACAACTCTTTGCATTCAAAATCTTTAGACAAAGGCGAACATAATCGATGGGCTCAGGCATCTTTTTTATCATTATCCAACTGATCTTTTTGGAGGGTGTGCTTTCGCTGGATAACGCGGCAGTGCTGGGCGCAATGGTCGCGCCGCTGCCAAACGACAAGCCGGTGCCGTGGCCACGGGCGCTGCGTAAGATCGGCCATGTGCTCGACAAGCCGCTGGGCATGCAGCGCGACGCGGCGCTCAAGGTCGGGCTGCTGGGCGCGTATCTCGGGCGCGGCCTGATGCTGGCGCTGGCGACGATCGTGATTCAGAATCCCTGGCTGCGGCTGATCGGCGCGCTCTACCTGCTGTATCTGGCACTGGAATATCTCAGCAATCTCGGCAAGAGCGAGGGCGACGCGCACGAGGTGCATGTCAAAGAGGCCGCCGAGGTCAGCTTCTGGTCGGTGGTGCTAACGGTTGAGCTGGCCGATCTGGCGTTTAGCCTCGACAACGTGGTGGCGGCGGTGGCGCTCTCCGAAGAATACTGGGTCGTGCTGCTGGGCGTGGCGATCGGCATTGTGCTGATGCGCTTCGCGGCCAGTCTCTTCAGCCGCATGATCGCGTGGGAGCCTAACCTTGAGATCGCGGCCTACCTGCTGATCCTGGCGATCGGCATCGAGCTGCTGCTGGACGATCTGTTTCACATCCACTTCCAGCCGTTCCTGCTCGGCGGCATCACAATCAACGCCGAGGTGCAGCAATTCGGCATTACACTGCTGATCCTGGCGCTGACAGTGGCATTCTCGAAAGTCAGCTGGCTCCAGCCGCTCAACGTGATCTGGCCGCCGATCTTGCGTGTATTTGGGCTGCTGCGCTATCCGCTGCGCATGATCAGCTGGCCGTTCCGTGCGCTGCTGCGACTGCTGACGTCGCGCTCACCGAACGCCGCAACGACCAACGACTAGCTACGCAGATCAATCGATCGTTCCGCACGGCCAGGCAGCGCTGCCTGGCTGTTGCTTTTGCTGTGTGCTCGTGAAGAAAGCGCGACGCACATTTGATCGGTAAGGGCGAATCTGGTATAATCCTTCCGCTACAGTGAGCGCCAGAGTGCTAAAACACTTTACAGTTGACCGTAGATGTATAGCCTGTAATGGCGGATCGTCCAAGGGTAGGACAGCGGACTTTGAATCCGTTAATCTAGGTTCGAATCCTAGTCCGCCAGCCAAGCTTTATTGCGAAGCAACCCTTCCGCGCTATTCGCACCGATGAAGTTGCACGTACAACCGATTATCTCGCGAAGCCCCTTACCAGCCGCTGTGCGCGAGGGGTCAAGCCGTTGCAGTGAAATGGTTCGCCGTTTCGCTGCTTTTTCTTGTGTATGACATCAACAAATAAACTAGGCGTTGTGATTCTGGCAGCGGGCGAAGGCACGCGAATGCGCTCGGCGCTGCCCAAGATTTTGCATCGGATCGTCGGCAAGCCGCTGGTCGAGCATGTGTTGGAGCTGAGCCATTCAGTGGGCGCGGAGCAAACAGCGCTGGTGCTGGCCCCAGACACGATCGATCAGCTGCGGGAGCGCTGGGGCGAGCGCTACGGCTACGCGGTACAGGCGGAGCGACGCGGCACCGGTCACGCGCTGATGCAGGCGCAGCCGCTGCTGGAAGGCCATGTCGATCGAGTGCTGGTGCTGTACGGCGCTGATCCGCTGCTACGGCCCGAGTCGGTGCAGCGGCTGCTGGACGCGCTGGATCAGCCGGGCGTGGTCGGCGTGATCAGCACCTTCCGGCCTGAGACCCCTACCGGCTACGGGCGCATCATCCGCAACGATCATCACCACGTCACAGCGATTGTCGAGGAGCGCGACGCCACGCCGGAGCAGCGCAAGATCGGCGAGGTCAACCAGGGCGTGGTGGTCTACGACGCCACCTGGCTGTGGGAGCATCTGCCGAAGCTCACGCCGAGCCCGGTCAAAAACGAGTACTATCTCACCGATCTGGTAGCCATGGCGATCGCAGAGCGCGGTCCGGGCGCGATTGGCGCGGTGGAGCTGCACGATCCGAGCGAGGCGCTGGGCGTCAACGATCGGATTGAGTTGGCCGAGGCCGAGGCGATTCTGCGCGCGCGGATTTTGCGCGAGCTGATGCGCGGCGGTGTCACGATCGTCGATCCCACGCACACGTATGTTGACGCGGGCGTGGAGGTAGGCCAGGACACGATCTTGCTGCCAGGCACCATGCTCAAGGGCACAACCGTGATCGGGCCGAACTGTGTGATCGGGCCCAACAGCGTGATCGAAGACTCGCAAATCGGCGCTGGCTGCCGGGTCAAGGCCTCGTTTCTGGAAAGCGCGGTGATGGAAGACGGCTCCGACATCGGGCCGCTCTCGCATCTGCGGCCAGGAGCGCACATCGGGCCGGGCGTGCATATCGGCAACTTCGGCGAGGTTAACCGCTCGACGCTGCACGAGGGCGTCAAGATGGGCCACTTCTCGTACATCGGCGATGCGAACGTTGGGCCGGGCGCGAACATCGGCGCAGGCACGATAACTGCAAACTTTGGCGACAAACGCGCGGAGCCGGGGCAGCGCAAGCATCGTACCGAGATCGGCGCGGGTGCCTTGATAGGCTCTGATACAATGCTGGTAGCACCGGTCAAAGTTGGTGCGGGCGCGAAGACAGGCGCGGGCGCGGTGGTGACCAAAGATGTGCCGGATGGCGCGGTGGTTGTCGGCGTTCCGGCGCGCACGATCAGCGAAGAATGATCAATATACATAATCTACGAAGCTCAGATATCGCGACACGGTGCAGACGGCTGCATCACTGGTTATTGAGGAGCTAATGGACGGACGATTACAAGTTTTTGCCGGCAACTCAAATCTCGCGCTGGCACGTGAGATCACGGCGCATCTGCACTTGAACCTTGGCCGGGCGCTGGTCGGGCAGTTCAAGAACGGCGAGACCCGGATCAAGATCGAAGAGAACGTGCGCGGCTCGGATGTGTTTGTGATTCAGTCGCTTTCTGCGCCGGTCGATCATCACCTGATGGAGCTGCTGATCATGGTCGACGCGCTGCGACGCTCGTCGGCTAAGCGCATCACGGCGGTCGTGCCCTACTACGGCTACGCCAAGCAGGAGAAAAAGACCACCGGACGCGAGCCGATCACCGCCAAGCTGATCGCCAATCTGATCGCGACAGCGGGAGCGCACCGGCTGCTGACAATGGATCTGCACGCGCCGGCGATCGAAGGCTTCTTCGATATTCCGGTGGATCATCTGCAAGCCGGGCCGCTGCTGGTAGACTATTTCCGCCAGAAAGACATGCGCAACCTGGTGGCGGTCTCGCCCGACGCCGGCGGCGTGGGCCGGGCGAACAAGTTTCGTGAGCGCATCGGGGCGAGTCTGGCGATCATCGCCAAGCAGCGACCCGAGCCGGACGTCTCCGAGGTGATCGAGATGGTCGGCGATGTCGACGGCAAGACCGCGATCATCGTGGACGATATGATCTCCACCGGCGGCACGCTGGTCGAGGCGGCTAAAGCGCTGCATGAGCGTGGCGCGACGCGGATCTTCGCCTGTGCCACACACGGCATCTTCGCGGGCGCGGCTTTCGATCAGATGGCCGACTCGCACCTGGAAGAGATTATCGTCACGAACACGATCGTGCTGCCGAACGAGGCCAGCGCCGCGCGCATCAAGACGATCAGCGTGGCCGCGCTCTTTGCCGAAGCGATTATGCGCATCCATAAGGATCTGTCGCTCAGCACGCTGTTCATGTAGGAACGGAAGAACCTAGAACTTAGAACCTAGAACCAACGTAGAACAAAGAACAACAGAACAAAGAGGATCCCATCCTTCCCCCTCGCCTGTCGCAACGGGAGAGGGGGCGCTGAGCAAAGCGAAGCGGGGGTGAGGGCCTGAAATACGAGATTAGAAACTAGAAACAAGGAGTCTGGCTTGGACCCTGGACCTACTATCGAGCTGCTCGGCCTGGTGCTGTGCTTTGCGCTTACGGCGATCGCCTCGGCCGCCGATGCAGCTCTTTCCGCAATATCCCGTCACCGGCTCAACGCGCTGGTTTCAGAAGGCCGGCCACGGGCGCAGGTTATCGCGCATCTGCTGGATGATCCCGCCCGCTTGAAGGCGACCACGCTTACTCTTGATACGTTCGCGAAATGTGGCGCGACGGCGCTGATTCTCGCGCTGCTCTTCTACACGCCAACCCTCTGGCAACGTTTGCTGATCGTTTTTGTGGCGCTGCTTCTGCTGCTCCTGCTCGGCGAGGCGCTCCCCAAACTGATCGCGACCGCCAACCCCGACCGCACAGCGCTGCTTCTGGCTCGTCCTCTCCGCATTCTCTCGATCATCGTCAGCCCGATCACCGGACTCGTTGGTCTGATCGCCGCGCCCTTCGCGAGGATGCTTGGCGTTAAGCCCGGCTCGACGCTGGTGACGGAAGAAGAGCTGAAGCTGCTGGTCAACGTCGGCGAGGAAGAAGGGCTGATCGAAAAAGAAGAGCGCGAGATGATCGAGGGCATTCTGATCTTCGGCGATACGCTCGTGCGTGAGGTCATGGTGCCGCGCATCGACATCTCGGGGCTGGAGGTTGACAACCCCGTCAACGCCGCGCTCGACTTCGCGCTGGAGCAGGGCCACTCGCGCATTCCAGTCTACGATGAAACGATCGATCGGATCGTGGGCATTCTGTATGTGCGCGAGATGCTGCCACTGCTGCGCGATGGCAAGCTCGACACGCCGATCCGCGATCTGCTGCGCCAGGTGTATTTTGTGCCCGAGACGATGAAAGTCGATGATCTGCTGCGCAACCTGAAAAGCCGCAAAGTGCATCTGGCGATCGTGGTGGACGAGTACGGCGGCACGGCTGGTCTCGTGACGATCGAAGACCTGCTTGAAGAGATTGTCGGCGAGATTCAGGACGAGTATGACGTCGAGGAGCCGCTGGTACAGCATCTCGCGCCCGACACCTGGATTGTCGACGCGCGCGTCTCGCTGGATGATCTGAACGCCGAGACCGGGCTGCACCTGGCCACCGAAGAAGGCGACAGCGTCGGCGGTCTGGTCTACGAGAAGCTCGGCACGATCCCGGCGGTTGGCGATAGCGTCGAGGTCGGCAATGTCAAGATCATCGTGCAGTCGGTGCAGGGCCTGCGGCCCGAAAAGCTGCGCCTGGAACTTCACAGCCAGGAGCCGGAAGAGGCTATCATTCAAGAGGTGGGCGATGCAGGACATTGACTTGCACGGGCTGCTCGGGATCGCGCGTGTGGCCCGTGGACGAGCATACGTGCCGTACTCAAAATATCCGGTTGGCGCGGCGCTGCTCTGCGGATCAGGCAAAGTCTATCCTGGCTGTAACGTCGAGAACGCCGCCTACTCGATCTGCATGTGCGCCGAGCGAACCGCGCTCTGTTCCGCCGTCGCCGCAGGCGAGACCGAGTTTGTGGCGATGGCGGTGATCGCCGACTCGGATCGACCGGTGCCGCCCTGTGGCATGTGCCGGCAGGCGCTGTGGGAGCTTGCGCCCAACATGCCGATCTTGCTGGGCAATCTGCGCGGCGCGGAGCGGAAAACATCGTCGCGCGAACTGCTACCCGACGGTTTTACCGCCGACGACATGCCCACGCTGCCCGTGTCCTGACGCCAAAATCAGAGCGTGCTATAATTCAAACCGAGCCCGTTAGCGGGCTCGGTTCTTGTTTTGCCAAGCACCGCGCTGCGCCAGACGCAGCCGATGAATGTAGCATTGGATAGCGTTATGACTGAACCTTTGACCTTGATGATCGTTCATGCCCACCCGGACGACGAAGCGATCGGCACTGGCGGCATCCTGGCACGCTATAGCGCTGAGGGCATCAATACGGTCCTTGTCACCTGCACCCTGGGCGAGGAAGGCGAGATTGTGCTGCCCGAGCTGGACACCGAGGAAAATCACCAGCGGCTGGCCGAGATCCGGCGCGAGGAGCTGCTCGCCGCCGTTAAGCATCTGGGCATTAATCAGCTTGAGCTGCTGCCTTATCGCGACTCGGGCATGGCCGGCACGCCCAGCAATCAGCATCCCGAGTGCTTCGCGCAGGCTGATCTCGACGAGGCCACCGGGCGGCTGGTCGCGCTGGTGCGCCAGTACCGGCCCCAGGTGCTGATGAGCTATAACGAGCATGGCGGCTACGGCCACCCCGACCATATCAACGCGCATAAAATCACGGTCGCTGCTTTTGACGCGGCGGGCGATGCCAGCAAATATCCTGAGGCCGGCGCGCCGTGGACGCCCTCCAAGCTGTATTATGTCTCGTTCCGGCGGGCGCTCTGGCTCAGCGCCTGGGAAGCAATGAGCCAGCGGGGCCTGAAAACACCGCTAGATGAAGAAGGCTTCGATCCGGGCCGCTACGTGGACGATCCGCGCAATACAACGACGATCGATGTGCGCGCCTATCTGCCGCAGAAGATGCGGGCGCTTCAGGAGCACCGCACGCAGATCCGGCCCGACTGGATGTGGCTAGCCGTGCCGGAAGATCTGCGCGACGAGCTGTTCAACCACGAACATTTTATCCGGGTTGCCTCGCGTGTCGATGTGCCCGAGGGCGAGGAAGCCGATATCTTCGCCGGACTCCGCGATGGCCAGCTCTAAGCGTCAGCTACATCGCCGGCAAACACCGTGGGCGTTGCTGATCTGCCTGCTGCTCCTGGTACCGCTGCTGGCGGCCTGTGCGGCACCGCAAGATCAGCCGATCAAAGTGGTCGCGACGCTGGCACCACTGGCTGATTGGGCGCGGCAGGTCGGCGGCGATCGCGTGCAGGTCACGCAGATCGTCCCGGCCAAAACCGACCCGACGACTTACACGCTCAGCGAGCAGCAGCGGCAGGCGATCGCCGAGGCGGATGTGCTGATTCTCAACGGCTACAATCTTGAGCCGTGGCTGGACGAGATCAGCCCGCAAACGGCGTCGGAGTCGCTGATCACGCTGGATCTGTCGCAGTACCTGGGCATTCGCGATACCGGCACACGTACGGTTGTGCGCACGCCGCTTGAGGGCGAAGGCCCCACCAGAACCGAGGCGCAGCCGGTGTATTTTCCGCCGAACATCGTCTCGCCCTACATCTGGCTCGATCCCGGTCCTAGCATGGCCCAGCGCGCGACGATCTTGATCGCCGATACCTTTGGCCGCGCCGACATGGACGGGCTGATGGTGTATCGCCACAACGCCGAGCGCTACAACGGCGAGCTGGAAAATCTCGATAACTGGATTCGACGGGAGATTCGCACGTGGCCACGGGTGCGCGTAGGTGCCAAAGATCTGCTGGCGATGCAGATGACCGATCGTGACTGGCACTACTTCGCGCAGCACTACACGATCAACCTGCGCACAGTCGCGACGATCAATACCTTTATGCCGACGATCCCAGCCGCCACGCCGCTCTTCACCGATCCGGCGCTGAGCCACTCGGAGCAGCTGCGCGTGATCGGTCTGCGCAAGCCCGACGGTGTGCTCGATCCGCTGAGCAGTGAGTCGTACATTGAGCTGATGCAGACGAATGTTAAGATCATGACCGAGGGCATGCAGCGCGCCGCCAAGAACGAGCCGAAACAATTTACTTTCGACTTCTCCGACTCGTAGCACGCATGAAACAACCGGCGAGAAACAATGGGGCGCACAGTTTGTGCGCCCTTGCGGATCTTTTTGTATAGCTAAGTCATAGGCTTAGCGCATGAAGAATAGATAAGATCTATGATAGAAGCAGCTCCTCCACCGGAATTATCACACGGGCGACGCGATCCACGCTTTGGCCTGCGGGTGCCCGACGACGGTTCGCCCGCGCCGTTTCGCGTGCTGGTGAGCACTCGCTGGCTGTGGGCCGCGCTGGCAGGCTTTCTGACGCTGAGCACCGCGCTGGTGCGTTTTCCCTGGCGCTGGCGCGTGCCGCTGGTCTTGAGCACAGCATTCGCCGGAGTCGTAGCGGCGATCACCGGGATTCTTCAGGCGCGCGGGCTGAAATTCGAGCGCGTCACGATCCCGGTGGCCGACCTGCCGCCGGCATTGGATGGCTTCACGATTGTGCAGATCAGCGATTTCCACCTGGGCGCGCCGTTTACCGAGCGCAATTTGGAGCGGGCGATCAGCTGGACGCGCATCCAGCAGGCCGATCTGGTGGTGCTGACCGGCGATTTCATCAACTATATGCAGGATCTGCCGCTGCTCGACGCGTGCTTGCAGGATCTCAACGCCCGCTACGGTACCTACGCGATTCTCGGCAACCATGATTACTGGACCAACATCCAGTCGATCGGCGAGGTGCTGACCAAACACGGCATTGAGCTCCTGCGCAACGAGCAGCGCTGGGTCGAGGTCGATGGCGCGCGCCTCTACCTGGTCGGGATCGATTGTGTGTGGGAGAGCAAGCACGATCCGGCACTGGCGCTGAGCAACATTCCTGCCGACGCGACGATTGTAGTGCTGGCGCACGAGCCCGACATCGCCGACGAGATCGCGCCGTATGGAGCAGTGCTTCAGCTTTCAGGGCACACCCACGCCGGCCACTTCGCGATTCCAGGGCTCGGGCCGCTCTTTCTGCCGCGTCATGGCTTCCGCTACTTCCGGGGCTTGCAGCGCGTCGGCCAGATGTGGCTGTATGTATCGCGCGGTCTTGGCGGCTCGCCGATGCGACTCGGCTGCACGCCTGAGGTAACCAAGCTCACCCTACGCCGCAGCGACGAGCGCTAGCGCAGGGCGGTCCAGGCTGGGTTGGCGTAGCGCTCGCTCACCAGCTCAGCCGCGCGGGCTTCCTCGGCAGGTGAAAGCTCGCCTGGCTCCAGCGTGATCTGCCAGGTCTGCTCGAAGCCACGCACCAGCGCCGCAACCACCGTCTCAAAGGTTGGCAGCCAGCCCAACGCCTCGTCAAGCGCGATCAGCCGCTGGGCCAGCGCCGCACCGCTCAGATCCTCGGGCAGACGCAGCACTCGGACCAGGATCTCGGAGTCGGCGTGGAGCAGCAGCGAGCCGTGCTGAAGGATCACGCCGCGTTTGCGTGCCTGCGCGCTGCCGACGAGTTTTCTGCCGTTCAGCGTGATCTCGTAGTCGCTCGGCAGATCGAAGCAGGCCGCCGATTTGGCGCTGCCCACCGCAGGCCGTGGTGCTAGCTCGGGCATCACGCCAAGCTCGACTAAACCCGCACACAAGGCCGCGCTGATCGTGCGGTAGGACTCGACGATGCTGCGCGCCTGCACCAGCGGATCGTCGGCTGCCGTCACCAACGAGTAGGTCACCTCTTGATCGTGCAAGATCGCGCGGCCACCGGTTTGTCGGCGCACAACGTCGATGCCAAGCGCCGCACACGCCGCCAGATCGACGTCACGTTCCAGCCGCTGCGCTACGCCCAGCGAAAGACAGGCCGGGCGCCAGCGGTAAAAGCGCAGCGTGGGCCGCGCCTCCACAGGGTAAAGCTCGGCAAGCGCCTGGTCGATCGCCATGTTCTCAGCGCCTGAGCGTGGCGGCATGATCAGTAAGCGCCAGGTTGATCGTGTGGTCATAGGCTTTAAACAATGAAACGGACCTTGCGGTCCGCTCACCAGGACTATCTATAGAACAGGGACACTCTTAGGAAAACAACCGACTTCCGCTAGCGAGAGCGTTTGTAGTCGCGCAGTCCCAGCAGCACCGGGATCAGCGCGGAAAAAACCATCAGAAGCGGCCATAGAACCTGAGCTACATCGACTGGCATATGTATTCCCTACATCATCCAATGTTAAACATCCGTTGCCGTACCAATAGCAACCGATGTGCCATCGCGGACTATACCATTACTTTGGGAGAGCTTTCACAAAAAAAGCAACGAGTTTGCTTACTCCCTTCTGAGCTGTAGCTC
>JAFAYS010001184.1 GCA_019240175.1 Chloroflexota bacterium
GTGACCTCGATCTCGGTCGATCTGCACAAGTACGGCTATGCCGCCAAAGGCGCGTCGGCGATTTTGTACCGCAATCACGCGCTGCACCGGTATCAGCTCTTCGCCGCGACCGACTGGCCGGGCGGCATCTACGCCTCGCCCACGATGACCGGTACGCGGCCTGGCGGAGCGATCGCGGCGGCCTGGGCAGTAATGCAATTCCTGGGCGAGTCGGGCTATCATGAGCTCGTCCAGCGCGTGATGCAGACGACCGCTGAGCTTCGGCGCGGCATCACAGCGATCGACGGCATCACGATCCTCGGCGATCCAGCCATGAGCATCCTGGCGATCGCCTCGCACCGGCTTGACATCTATGAGGTCGGCGACGAGATGACGCTGCGCGGCTGGCATCTGGATCGCCAGCAGTTCCCGCCCAGCCTGCATCTCACCGTCAACGCCGTGCACGCCGACTCAGTCGCGGCGTTTTTGCAAGATCTGGCCGCGTCGGTTGAGGTCGCACGCCAGCGCAGCAGCGGTAAGATCGGCATGAGGATCGCGCTGGCAGGGGCAAATCTGATCGCGCGCGTCTTGCCACGACCGCTCGTCAGCGCGTTGACGCGGCGGGTCGCGGCAGGCTTCAACACGTCAACAGTCGGGCCAGGCCAACGCTCCGCCGCGATGTACGGGATGATGGGCAGCTTGCCCAATCGCGGCGATCTACGTGAGCTGGTGCTGGATCTGGTCGAGCAGTTTACGGTTCCGCAGCCACGGACCAACCCCGAGGATCACGAGCGATCTTAACGCACAGGAGCGTCGTATGTCCGATCTTCTCGCGCAATCTCCCAGCGTGACGACCGCCGCCGCCACCGAGCGACTTTCGCGCCGTTTGAAAATCGTGTATGGCTCCGGCGAGTGGAGTCTCGCCAGCTTCGGCACGCTGCGGCAGATCTTTTACGCGATCTTCTTGACCGATGTGGTCGGCCTTGATCCGCGCCTGGCCTCGATCGCGGCGCTGATTGGCATCACCTGGGACGCGCTCAACGATCCGATCGTGGGGCGGCTGAGCGACAATCTGCAAACTCGCTGGGGCCGCCGACGGCCTTTTTTCTTGCTGTTTGCCGTGCCGTTTGGGCTAGCGTTTCTGCTGCAATGGTGGGCCCCGCCCTGGAACAGCCAGCTGGCGCTGCTGCTCACGGTGATGTTCGCCTTTATGCTCTGCGATACGCTGCAAACGCTGCTCGCGGTGCCCTACCACAGCCTCACCGCCGAGCTGACCGACAACTACGACGAGCGCACGCGGCTAGCCGGCTATCGCATGTTCTTCAACCTGGTGGCATCGCTGGCCACCGCAGTTGCCGCGCCGGCCATTGTCGATGCGGTCCAGGCCGATGGCAGCACATCTCAAGGCGGCTATCTGCTCACCGGCGCGATCTTTGGCACGCTGGCGGCGATCCCGTTTTTGCTGATCTTCTTCACGGTGCGCGAGCGGGCGCAGCCGGCACCAGACTCGGCAACAGCCCCGCCGTTCGCGGCGACCCTGCGGCTGGCCTGGCGCAATATTCCGTTTCGCTTTGCCGCCGGCCTGTATCTATTGAACTGGATCACCTTTGATCTGGTCGCGCTGATGTTTCCGTTTTTTCTGGTCTACTGGGTGGCCGGCGGCGATCTGCTGGCGAGCGCAAGCGTGTTTGGCGCGCGGCTGCCGCTTGAGTCGGCGGTGCTCGGGCTGCTGCTCACCACAGCGGTGATCACGCTGCCGCTCTGGATCTGGCTGGCGGCACGGCTCGGCAAGCAGCGGGCCTATGCGCTGGGCATCGGCTTTTGGGCGCTGATCCAGCTACTGGTGTTCCTGGTCCAGCCCGGTCAAGTGGAGCTCGTGCTTGGTCTGGCGGTACTGGCCGGGATCGGCGTGTCTGCGGCGCATGTCCTGCCCGACGCGATCTTTCCCGATGTGGTGGCGTGGGATGAGCTGCGCACAGGGCAGCAGCAGACCGGCATCTACTACGGGCTGAAGAATTTTGGGCGCAAGCTCACGGGCGCGCTGGCTAATTTCCTTGCCTTGCAGGCGCTGGGCTGGGCCGGCTATCTCAGTCCGGGCACGGGCGCAACGTCGTTTCAACAGTCGGAGAGCGCCCTGCTCGCGATTCGCACGCTGATTGGTCCGGGCGGCGCGCTGCTGCTGCTCGCGGCGCTCCTCGTGGTCTGGCGCTATCCCCTGACCCGCGAGCGCCATGGCCGCGTGGTACACTTGCTGGAACGCCGACGCCAGCTAGCACGCAAACGCCACACTCGCTAGGTAACCGTTACCGTGCGCCGGGCTGCTTGCCCATGATCTGGCTGGCCAGGCTTTCGTAGTCGGTCACTGCGCTGCCTCGCCGTGATGCGAACGTCCACGTGCAGGCTGCATGTCTCAACGGACGCACGGCAGAAAACATATTTCCCATGCTCCGCCAGCAGAGCTGGAAGGCAGCACTACCCCACGCTCAGGTCCTCGCACATTTCTGGATGCAACCGTCAACCTGGTGTTAGGTGCGGATCAGCAGGACATCGCATGGCGCGTGATCGAGGATGTAGCGCGCAGTATGGCCGACCGAATGTGGACCGCGTGGAACGCGTACCTGCACGTCATCACTCGCACGCAGCACAATCACATCGCACTGCTCTGCTTCGGCGATTGCTACGATGACCCGTTCGGGGTGACCACGCAGCACGCGCTGTTCGATTGAACGCTCCAAAAGACCATGCTGCATTGCCGCAGTGGCGGCGCGTGCTAACGTGATCGTGGCTGCGTCCTGTTCCGCCTCACGCATCGATTGGCTGCGTTCCTCACGTAACGCATGACGACCAAATCCACCTGGAAGATGCCACACATCCTCATGGTGTTCCTCGTTGATCACATACACCAGCAGCAGCGTCAGGTTGTCCGTGGAGCACAGCCCTAACACATGATCAACCAGATCCCATGCGTGACGTACCCCGAGCGCACACAACACCTTCATACTGTCCTCCTACCATCCGAGAGCGATCAAGAGGGCACCGCCCAACAGCATGATCGGCACAACCGAGAGACCCAGTTTAAGATATTCACGGGATGAAATATCGAGTCCTTTGCGCCGCAGAATGAGCAACCACAACATCGTTGCCAACGAGCCGACCGTGGTGAGATTCGGGCCGAGGGCAGCACCGAAAATGGTGGCATACACGGTCGCGGTTTGCGTGGCGGGTGGTAATCCAACCTGGCTCCGAAGCCCCGACACCATGACGAGCGCCATCGGCACGTTGTTGATCATATTTGCGCCGATCGCGGTCCCAAATGTCACACGCACAACGCTCCACATACTACTGGCTGCATTTCCTAGCACGAGCCGCCCCAAAGCAGCCGTCAGGCCCACATTCTCAATCGCACGAATGACGATGAACATCCCGCCAACGAACGCGAAGATCGGCCACGAAATATCGTGCGCCAGCCGAGACCATGCAAGTTGTCGCATGATCAGTGCGCCGACGAGCATCACCGCGCCACCCGTAAGCGCAACGAATGAAACCGGCACACCAACGAGTGAGGCACTCACATAGCCGATCGCAATCAACATCAAACACACGACAACGAATTGAAAAAATCGTTGCTCACGTGGACTACGAGTGAGTGGCGCTAATGCAGCGGGATCGTAGCACAGATCGATGTCACGCCGGAACAGCCACACGAAGATGACGACATTGACGCTGATACAAAAGAGCGACGGCAAGAACAAAAAACGCAGAAACTCGCCAAGCGATCCGCCAAAACTGCTCAATATGAGGATGTTTGTGGGATTGCTGACAGGAAGCAAAAACGAGGCGGTATCGGCGATAAACGTGCAGGCAAACATAAATGGGAGCACTTTGAGTCGCAGACGTGTTACAAGCGTGTACACGACGGGTGTTAAGATCAGCGCTGTCGCATCATTGGAAAGCACTGCGGTAATCAGCGTTCCTATGGCGAAGATTGCAAGATACAAACGTACACCGCTCCCACGCGCCCAGCGAGCCGCAGCAAGTGAGATCACATCAAAAAACTGCGCGCGATCCGCGATTGCCGCAATCGTCATCAGTCCAAGAAAAAAGCCAAACACATTCCATTCGTGAGCAACCACCATGACGGCTTCCGGCAGCGTAACGGAGCCAGTGATAATCATCAGGAGCGCACCACCGCACGCTGCAAACGCCTCCGACAAACCACGTGGACGGACCATGATCAGGAACAGTGTTCCTGCAAAAATACTGCTAACCAGAACCACATGCATACAGTTATATTCCCCGTCTGTCAAACTAATCAAACGCCTGCTTGAGCCACCTGTAGGGTGCCACTGCACGGCAGGCTTGCGGTTGACGCATCTCGAACGCGCGGCGGACGAGCTACGCCGCACACACGCCCTGATTCGGCTGTTCTGGCGACGAATCAGGGATCTGGCGATACGCGTGCCGGGCTGCGATACGCCGCGCTTGGTGCGGTCACTCTTCGTTGTACCACGCGATCTGCCAGATCGCCTGGCGTGCGTTTGCACCATCGGGAGCATTCCACATAATCAGGACATTCTCAGGACGGGCGGTCCTGGCTGCCTGGGAACGCCGGATGCTACGATGCAGGCACATCTGCTCACGGCGCAAAGCAACCGTGCGTGCTTTGGCGCGTGGGAGAATAGTAAACGTTTCCGGCGCATCCCAGAGTTCGGGTCAAACGCAAGCCGCTTTCCTTGGATATCGCCAAGCGCTCCTTAATGATCGGTGCTGTACGCGACAGCTACGACTTTAGTCCAATCTAGCCACCGGTCACTTAGCGTTTGCCAGTCGTAAACGGTACGTGTTAGTTTAATGAGTTGACAAGACAGCCGTGTATGGGTATACGAGTGACCAAACGAAGCGAGGAGCACGCTGCACGGCTTGACCGACTCTGTCACCGCGCACCTTGGCCTGGTTCACACAGTGTCGCCGCTGCGTCTGAGACGTTCATTACCAGGCAGCAGGAAGGCCGTCGCGATGATCCCATGCTCCGTCACCTGGCTGCATGACCTTCTTAAACCGGCTCTACCACACGTGAGCGGA
>JAFAYS010001224.1 GCA_019240175.1 Chloroflexota bacterium
AGGCCGTGCGCGAGGCGGTGGTGCTGCCGCACAATGATCGGCTGGTGGCGTACGTCGTGGGAGAGAACCAAGAACCTAGAACTAAGAACCTAAACGATGAGCCGGATGGTTCTAGGTTCTTGGTTCTAGGTTCTGCCGAGTTGCGCACATTCCTCGCCACACGCCTACCCGACTACATGATCCCATCGGTGTTTGTGAGCCTGCCCGAGCTGCCGCTGACACCCAACGGCAAGCTGGATCGGCGGGCGCTACCCAGGCCCGAGGACCAGCCCGGCGATCAGGACGCAGCCTATGTCGCGCCTACGACCGAGCTTGAGCAGGCGCTGGCCGCGATCTGGCAGGCCGTGCTGAACGTGGAGCGGATCGGCATCCACGACAGCTTCTTTGACCGTGGCGGTCACTCGCTGCTGGCAACACAGGTGGTATCGCGCGTGCGCGACACGCTCCAGATCGAGCTGCCACTGCGCGCGCTGTTTGAAACGCCGACGATCGCCGGCATGAGCCAGCGCCTGGCAGCGGCCCGCCAGCCCGATCCGCAATTCGTGATGCCGCCGCTGCAGCGGGTTGAGCGCGCTGGCCCCTTGCCGCTGTCGTTTGCCCAGCAGCGGCTCTGGTTCCTGGATCAGCTTGAGCCTGGG
Organism: Chloroflexota bacterium; assembly: GCA_019240175.1. GTDB lineage: Bacteria > Chloroflexota > Chloroflexia > Chloroflexales > Kallotenuaceae > LB3-1. The sequence goes on from JAFAYS010001224.1 coordinate 639, forward strand.
AATCCCTTCTATAACATCCATACCGCACTGGAAGTGAGCGGCCCGCTGGATGAGCGGGCGGTCGAGCACAGCCTTAACGCGCTGGTCGTGCGCCACGAGGCCCTGCGCACAACCTTCACCATGCGCGAGGATCAGCCGGTCCAGGTGATCGCGTCGGAGCTGAAGATTGAGCTGCCGATTGCCGATCTGCGCGATCTGCCTGATGCCACGCGCGAGTCGGAGGCGTTGCGACTCGCCGCCGAGGAGGCCGTCCAGCCGTTTGATCTTCAGCACGGCCCGGTGCTGCGCGCCCGGCTGCTGTGGCTGGCTGACGAGCGCCGCATCATGCTGCTGACGATGCACCATATCGTCAGCGACGGCTGGTCGATGGGCGTGCTCGTGCGTGAGCTATTCGCCTGCTACCAGGCCTTCAGCACGCCAGGCGCAGAGCAGATTGCGATCAGCGCTGCAATCCTGCCGCCACTGCCGATCCAGTACGCCGATTTTGCCGTGTGGCAGCGACAATGGCTTTCCGGCGCGGTCCAGGCAGCGCAGATCGACTATTGGAAGCGCCAGCTCGCCAACCTGCCCGTGCTTGAGCTGCCCACCGATCGACCGCGCCCGCCGGTGCTGTCGTTTCAGGGTGCAACGCAATCCTTCACGCTGCCGCCGGAGCTTACCTCGGCGCTGCTGCGCGTCAGCCAGCAAGAAGATATCACGCTGTTTATGACGCTGCTGGCGGCCTTCCAGGTTGTGCTGGCGCGCTACAGCGGCCAAACCGATCTGGCAGTCGGCTCGCCGATTGCCAATCGCACGCGGCGCGAGCTGGAAGACCTGATCGGCTTCTTCGTCAACATGCTGGTGCTGCGCACGGATCTTTCCGGCACGCCGACGGTGCGCGAGCTGTTGGCGCGGGTGCGTGCCACGGCGCTGGATGCCTACGCCCACCAGGATCTGCCGTTCGAGCAGCTGGTCGAAGAGCTGCAGCCGGAGCGCAGCCTGAGCTACAATCCGCTGTTTCAGGTCGGCTTTGCGCTCCAAAACGCGCCGATGGAACAGATGGATTTTCCGGATCTGCACCTGCGCGCGATCAACGTCGTCCATCGCACGTCAACCTTTGATCTGTCGCTGTTTATGAACCAGGGTCCAAACGGCATCGATGGGCTGCTTGAGTACAACACCGATCTCTTCGACGAAGCGACGATCACGCGGCTGGTCGGGCATTTCAGCACGGTGCTTGTCGCCATCGCCGCCGATCCTGGGCGCTCGGTGGCTGAGCTGCCGCTCCTGACGGCGACCGATCATCAGCAGCTGGCCGCCTGGAACGCGACCGCCGCCGAGTTTGCGCAGCAGTGGGTCCATGAGCGTTTCGAAGCCCAGGCGCGACAAACGCCCGATGCGATCGCACTGATCGCCGGAGAGCGCCGGATGACCTACGCCGCGCTGAGCCGTCGATCGAACCAGCTGGCGCACTATCTCCGCACGCTGGACGCTGGGCCGGGCGTGCGGATCGGGCTGTGCGTCGATCGATCTCCCGAGCTGG
>JAFAYS010001225.1 GCA_019240175.1 Chloroflexota bacterium
CTGGCGGGGCGCAGCGTGAACTGCCGCTACAACGCCAAGAATCGCCAGGCGATCTATGCCTCGCGCCTGGACTCGACCCGTGTGCTTGGCGAGGCGATCGCCCAGGCCGCGAATCCGCCCAAGCTCTGGATCAACTCAAGCTCGGCCACGATCTACCCCGATGCCTACGATCGCCCGATGGATGAGGCGACCGGCGAGATCGGCAGCGGCTTCTCGGTCGATGTTTGCCAGCAGTGGGAGCGCACTTTTTTCGCGGCCCAAACATCACATACCCGCAAAGTGGCGCTGCGAACGGCGATCGTTTTTGGCAAAGGCCAGGGCAGCCCGATGGAAGCCTACCAGATGATCGTGCGGCTGGGCCTGGGCGGCCAGCAGGGCAGCGGCAAGCAATTTGTGAGTTGGGTGCATCTCGACGATTTTATCGCCAGCATCCAGTGGATCATCGATCATCCCGAGCTGGAAGGGCCGATCAATATTGCGGCTCCCAACCCGCGCACCAATGCCGACTTCATGCGCATCTTGCGCCTGGTCTCGCGCCAGCCGCTTGGGCTGCCGGCTACGCGCTGGATGCTTGAGATCGGCGCGTTCTTTCTGCGCACCGAGACCGAGCTGCTGCTCAAGAGTCGCCGCGCTGTGCCAACCAGGTTGCTAGAGTCGGGCTTTCAGTTCCGCTATCCTGAGCTGTATCCAGCGCTCGACAATATCGTCAACGGATAGCCCGGAAGAACCAAGAACCTATAACCTAGAACCTAAAGACAAAGAACAGAGAACAGAGAACAGGCGGACTCACTGAACGATGTTACGACGCCCTTGTTCTTTGTTCCGTTGTTCTTTGTTCTTTAATGCGGTACAGTTTTAACATTGTTTGACTGATCGCAGGTCTTTGATTTAACCGCTGGACGACCACACACATGCTGCGATCGCCCGGCGTGCAAGATAGGTGCTTGGCTAATGCAAGAGTCCAGGTCAATGAATCGCTTGTTGGCTAAAATTCTGATGTGTCTGACGGCCCTGGTGCTGGGCGGCTTGAGCAGCGCGATATTCTGGTCGAATGCGCAGATGTTGCCGGCTGCCGCTGTACCGGTGCCGCCAGCTACTCCGGCGATCGTGTCAGGCGATCAGGCACTGTCGGCTCTTCCACCAGCACCGACAACCGCTCCTGCCACGCCAACAGCGCTGGCGAACGCGCCACAGTCCGCGCCGGTTGCCAACGTGCCGAACGTGCGCGTCAGTCGGGACGAGTTCACGGCGCATAGCGAGGTGTCGCTCGCGCAGAATCCCCGTGAGCCACAGAACTTTGTCGGCGCTTCCAAGATGTTTACCGATAATGAAAACTATGTGTTTCGCATCGGCACGTACGCCTCGTCGGACGGCGGCAAGAGCTGGATCGATAACGGGCAGCTGCCGGGCCTGGAACAGTTCGAGATTACCTCAGATCCGGTCGTGGCCTTCGACGGCAGCGGCACAGCCTATGTCGAGGTACTGGCGGCGCGCGGTCCCGATCAACGATCGGCGCTCTATCTGTACAGCTCTACCGATGGCGGTCGCAGCTGGTCAACGCCGCAGCTTGTCACCGACGATCGGAGCGGCTTCAACGACAAAAATTGGCTGACCGCAGATATCACCGGCGGCCAGTACGATGGCGCGCTCTACACCACCTGGGTCCAGATCGTTGGCGCGCGTGGACAGGAAGACGAGTACCGCATTTTGTTTGCGCGCTCCATCGACGGCGGCACAACCTGGTCCGCCCCGCAGAAGATCGCCGGTAATCCTGGGGTGGTGCGCCAGGGGCCGAACGTTTCGGTCGATCCGCAGGGCGATGTGTATCTCCTGTGGAGCAATCTCAGCGCCAATCATCTGGAGTCGGCGGCGTCGACAGATGGCGGCGCGATCTTTAGCGAGGTCCGCGAGGGCCCGCAGTTCCAGAACATTCGCCCGCTTAAAGGCGATCTACGCAACGGCCTGGTGCTGGCTGGCGTTTCCGCCGATCCGGTCAAGCCCGATACATTGTACGCGGTGTGGGGCGACTGGCGGCTGGGCGAGGCCGAGGTCGCTTTCAGCGTTACCCACGACGGCGGCAAAACCTGGCGCAGCCCGGTGGTTGTCAACGGCGTGCGCACCAACGATCAGTTCCAGCCGACGGTCGCGGCCAACAAAGTGGGCGAGATCTACATCCAGTGGTTTGATCGGCGCGACGATCGCAATAACCTGCTGGTGCATACCTACGCGGCGCGCTCCACCGACGATGGTCAGACCTGGAGCGAGCTGCGCGTCACGGATGTCGCCTCCAACCCGACGGTTGGGCTGCCGCGTGCGGATGAGGATGGCTTTTACGGCGATTATCAGGCGCTCGTCGCGGATGAGACCGGCGTGCAGCTCTTTTGGAACGAGACGCGCGACGGCCAGCAGGAGGTGTACACTGCCCGTATTCCCCGCGATCGCTGGGGCAAGCCCTACATTGTGCCGAAGAGCGGGCCGGTTCAGAGCGATCCAACCGACAATCCGGAGGCAAACGAAAGCTCGGAGCAGAAATAGCTCCGAGCCTGATCTGGGATTTTCGTTCTTGCTATGACTGGCTGCGCTGCTCTTTGCTGCGTGTTACCACAAAGGCCGCGTAGCCGCCCACCAGAATCGCTGCGAAGGAGAACCACTGGACCGCATAGCTGAGATGCGGCCCTTCAGTGATCTCGATGTTGGGCTGGGGATGTGGCAGATCCGGCGCGTTCTCCTCGGGCAGTTGCTCGATGTAGAACGGCAGTAGCGGATACGACACCTGATTCCCGATCTTGGCGATGTCGATGTGAAACCAGGCGTCAAGCCGGCCACCCTCAGGCTGGCGATCTTGCGGCCCCCAGCTGCTCGTCTGAACGCGCGACGGCCTGACAACGCCGCGGATGGTCACCGGACCCGACACCGCGAATTGAGCACGCTTTTCTGGCTCAGCGTCCAGCAGCGGCACCCAGCCGCGATCGACCAGCACGCTTTGATCGCTGCCCTCGATCCGCAGCGGCGTCACAATATCCATGCCCGGCGCGCCGGCCCGCGAGCGGTTACGCAGCACGATCTCGCTGCCGTGATCGTAGGTTCCCGTCACCAGCACCTGACGATATTGGTTGGCCTCGGCGTCGAGCGTCTGGCCCGTCAGCTGAATGGGCGGCTCGTCCACGCGACTCGTGATCAGGGCGTTGTTGGTGCGACGCTGCTCAAGCCGATCCAGCTGCCACATGCCCAGGCGAATCAGCACGAGCATAATCACGATGACGCCCAGCGTCACCCAGCGCCACTGGCGGCTGACCAGCAGGCGTGGCAGCGCGCGCCATGCGGTCAGTCCCGAGGTCTGCGCTTCGCCCGAGGTATCTAATCTATGCAATGAGTCCATCTCCAAAGCCTTTCAGTGCCGTCGTTGACTCTTGCATTGTAACGCAGAGTGCGGCAATGCAGGTATTGGTTTCAGGCTGTAGTGCGACTCATCTCTTGGCTGTAGACGATGCTTGTGGCAAAAAAAACGCCCACCTGCGTGGACGGCTTCAAGGTTGTGATCCTCACTCAGTGCTGGATCGCTACTGAGGAACGTTTACGATCCAGCTTGTCTCGCCGAACGGCTGCGTCTGCAACGTGATGCGCAGCGTGATCGCGTTGGAGCGCACAGATTGCGGCACAACCACCGCCGCGCTGCCTTTCTCGCCGGGCTTGATCTCGATCTGGCCGCGCGGCTGCGAGAGCTGCGGGTCGATCATGTATTGCATCTGGTTGTCGGTGATCGTGATGTTCTCCGGCACCAGCGCCATACGAACCGCGATCGGTCGCCGGTTTTCCACCACCCAGTTGAGCTTGATCTGCCCGCTGTTGAAGTCAACCGTTTCCAGCGTCACCAGCACATCGGCGCTCTCGGCGTCGGTGCGTAGCCATTTTTGCTGGCGCAGATCCCAGCTTCGCCCGACCTGCTGATGGACCTCGGCCACGCCGTTGCTAATATTTTCGCCGATGCCGAACTCGGGGATCGTCGGGATCGGCGCGACGGTGGGGGCGCTGGTGCGGCCCGAGTCAGTGCTGATCAGCTGGGGCACATTCAACATCAGCAGGAGTAGAGTGGCCAGCACAAAGACCGTTAGTGCGCGGCCCTGCCAGCTGTTGAACTGCTCGATCGCGGCGCGCCACCACGGCTGGATGCTGGGCTCAGGCGGTGGCTCGGGCGCGACCGGCTGCACGACCGGCGGGGTTAGCTCCGAGGGTGTTTGTGTCCAGTCAGGCATCACACCGGCGATCAGATCGTTCAGCTCCTGCCACGGCTCGCAGTGCAGCAGCTTGGGAATCCGCAGTAACTCCTCGTCGGTCAGCTCAATGCCGCTGGAGCGCTCGGTCAGCAAAAAGGTCGGCAGCTCGTCCAGCCCCTTGGCCTGCACCTTCCAGTCGAGATCGATCTGTGAGCCTTCTTCGATCGTCGGCACGATCACGATCACACGCTTGGCAGCACGGAAATCCACATCCTTGGCTTTTTGGGCCGAGACGATCTCGGTTTTATGGTCGTTGAGGAAGTTTGTGAAGCTGTAGAAGTACGAGACGACCTGATTGTACGGGTTTTTGCGGCCCGGATTGAGCTGCTTGGTCGAGCCGTTCTTGCCGACGACTTTCCACGGGCCGTTGACCGAGCCAAAGACTTTGCCGTCGCAGTGCTTCAGCTCAAGAATGAAGATCGCATCCGGCTTGAGAATAACGAGATCGATCGTACGGCCACCAACGCTGAAGTTGGCGACCATCACGTACAGACCTTCTAGGCGGTCGAGTCCATTGGCAAGTGCGATGATCGCCTTGCGCTCATTTGGATTGTCCGGCTTTTCGCCGATCCAGACCTGGACTGCCACAACGTTACTCCCAAGACGTGTTGCTGGAGCGAGAGGAGATCCCTCAACTCATGGTACTCCATTTGCCGAGCCATGCTCAGCTTCTCGCGGCAGGCTCCTACTCAACCCGTTAGTACTGCTGAATCTCGTTACTTGCGTC
>JAFAYS010000012.1 GCA_019240175.1 Chloroflexota bacterium
TGTCCAGCAGCGCCGAACACATCGTGTTAGTGGCTGTGCGCCAGGCTTTTTTGTGCTACGAGGCTGCGTCCGTCCATGTCTTTGGGCGTTGGTACTTCCAGCAGATCCAGCAGCGTCGGCGCGACATCCGTGATATGCGGTCGCTGCTCGACGCCGCGCAGGCCCTGGATGTAGAGCAGCGCGTCCGGCGTGGTGTGCATGCCAACCAGCGAGCTGCCTTTGAAGGTCAGCTGCGGCTTGCCGAACGGACCTTTGGGATCGTAACCGTCGCGCATGGCCAGCACCAGATCCGCGCCGGTCTCGGCATACGGCCCCTGGTACAGCTCCTCGCGGGTGTAGACGCGCTCGACCATCGACTCGCCGGTCGCGGGATCGGTCATGCCCAGCGCGGCCTCGGCGATCTCACGACGCAGCCGCTCGTACTCAGCGCCCGGCTCGACGCGTCCCTGTGGCTCGCGACCGCGCACGTTGAGAAAGATGCGCCCCGGATCGAGGCTGTAGGCCACGCTTGACGACGCCATGTCGGCTAAGCTCTTGGGCTGCTCGACGGCATAATCGAGATAGCCGGCGTCGTGGAGCCAGGTGTTGACGTACACCTCTTGCTTGATCGTACAGAAGCCGTGGTCGGAAAGGATCACCAGCTTGGTATCTTCGTCCAGCCAGCTGCGGACCTCGCCCAGCACCGCGTCGACGCGCTTGTAGAAATCCAGAAAGGCCGGCGCGTACTTGGCGTGGCCCTGCTCCATCTCCTGCCAGAAGAAATGATGCAGCCGGTCGGTCTCCATGATATGCACCATGAAGAAGTCCCAGGGCTCTTGCTGCCAGAAGTGGCGCATGGTCGCGATCCGCCGCTCAAACACCTCATCCAGATGCGGCAAGAAGCTGTCTTTGTCGGCCCGCGCGCGCAGCGGATCGGCGTCTACGCAGTAGTTCAAGCGCTTGAGCGACTGCGCGATCTCGGCGTTGGGCGCGGCTTTCTCGACGCTCGGGCTGAGGAAGCAGCCGACGACGATGCCGTTGACCTGGCGCGACGGATAGGTGACCGGCACGTTCATCGCGAAGACGCGCTTGCCCGCCGCGCTCAGAAGCTCCCACAGCGCCGGGCTGCGCATCGTGCGCGAGGTCGGAATAAAGGTCTTGAGCGTTCCCGGCTGCCGATCCACGAAGCCGTAGATGTTATGTTTACCCGGATTCTGGCCGGTCATGAACGAGGCCCAGGCCACCGAGGAAACGTTGGGTAGCGTGGTATCCATCTGCGCCAGTGCGCCCTCGCCCGCGATCGCGCGAAAGTTCGGCAGCTCGCCCGCCCGAAACAATTGCTGAATATAGGTATAGGGCACGCCGTCGAGCCCAATCGCGACGATCCGCTTCTTGCGCTGTTTGCCGCCTCGAAATAAATCGCGCAGTGGCATCGCTTCCTCCGACCGTAGAACCTAGAACTAAGAACCTAAAACCTAAAGAGAACCGTAAGGGCGCTGCTTGCCGCGCCCGCCCCTCGCCTGCCACAACGGAGGCGGAAACCCACCGACGGGGGTGAGGGCCGCTTACAAATAGCCGAGATCGCGCAGCCGTGCAGTGACCTCTTCTTCCTCATCCTCGGTGTAGACCAGCGCATCGTCGCCGACCGGCATCAGCACTGGGCGCTCAAGGTAGCCCAGCTGCTCAAGCTTCGCGATCACCTTGGCCGCGCTCTGCTCCGGTGTTTCACGGCCATCGCTGTAGCAGACAACCTCGGGATGGCGCGGTGGCTCGTAGGGATCGGAGACGCCCGTGAAGTTGCCGATCTCACCGTTAAGCGCTTTGCGGTACAGACCTTTGACATCGCGCTCGGCCAGCGTCTCGATCGAGCAATCCATGTAGACCTCGACGAAGCGCCCGATCTGCTCGCGCACCTCTTCGCGCACCGCGCGGTAGGGTGAGATCGCGGCGGCGATCGACACCACATCGTTGCGCGTCAGCACCTCGCAGACCCAGCCGATGCGGCGAATGTTGGTGTCGCGGTCTTCTTTGGAAAAACCTAACCCTTTGCTCAGATGCGTGCGCACCACGTCGCCGTCCAAAACCTCAACCTTCAGCCCACGATCGCGCAGCTCCTGAGTGAGGATCGCCGAGATGGTGGACTTACCCGAGCCTGAGAGGCCGGTAAACCAGATGGTGAATCCTGTCGTCATACTGCCACCCTTGTTTGCAAATCGATCAGCTTGCCGCGAATGCCCTGCGGCGCGGACTGGCCCAGCAGCGACAGCACCGTCGGCGCAACGTCGTAGATCTTCAAGCCCTCAAGCTCACGACCGCCGGCGGGATCGCGCGGATCGTAGAGGATGAAAATACCGTGCTGGGCGTGATTGGCGTCGTCGGGGCCGGTGTCGTTCTCGAAGGTCCAGATCGACTCGTTGCCGATGCTGCCGACCGAGCGCCAGCTCAGGTTGCCAAAGTAGATGATCAGATCCGGCGGAATATTGTTGAGCTGGGTGTACACGTCCTCCGGCTTGAAGGCCACGGTGCCGATCTCAAGCCCGTCAGGATCGGTGATCGCCGCCAGCTTTTCAATCAAGATCGCGCGCTCACGCTCGTAGTCCTGCGGCGGGATGATGCCATTGGGCTCGCGGCCCGCGACGTTCATGAACAACCGACCGTAGTAGCCGCCCGCGCCCCAGGCCTTGGTCCGCGACCAGTCGATCTCGCACTTTTCGATCGGCACGACCTGGCTCGGCTGCTCTTTGAGCACCAGATAGCCCTCGCGGATCAGCCAATCGTTGATGCACAGCCCGCCGACCATCGCCTTGCCGCCGTGATCGGAGACTACCAGTACGATCGTGTCGTCGTCGATCTGCTCTAGCAGCGTGGCGATCTGCCCATCGATAAAGACGTAGTAGTCGTGGATCGCCTGCTGAAAACGATTGCCTGGCACATGCTTGGGGTGCGCGGGGTCCATGTATTTCCAGAAGGCGTGGTGAATGCGATCGACGCCCATATCGACGGTCATGAAATAGTCGTACTGCTGGCGCTTGAGCAGCTGCCGGCAGACTGTAAAGTGCTGCTCGGCCATGCGGTAGATGTCGGCGAGAATCTGGTCCTTGTTCTCAGAGCGGAAGTTGGGCACGTCCACCAAAAACTCGTCGCCGCCGATCCAGCCTGCGATCTCCTGCTTGAGCTCGGCGGGATACGTGTACTGGCTTTTGGCGCTGGGCGTCAGAAAGCAGCTGACCATCTCGCCGTTGACCGGCGTAACCGGGTAGGTCTGCGGCACGCCGATCACGCCGACGCGCTTGCCGGCATCGCTGAGCAGGTTCCACACACGCGGATATGTCACGGCCTTGGCGTTGGCGATCGACATGCGCTCGTAGGAATAATCGGCGCGGTTGCGAAAGCCGTAGAAGCCGAGCTGTCCCGGATCGCGGCCAGTCATCATGCACGACCACGCGGGCACCGTGATCGCCGGGATCGTGCTTTCCAGCCTGCCGTACGCGCCACGCTCGATCAGCCGGTTGAGCGTCGGCAGCTCCGCGCGCCAGGCGTCGAAGATCAGCTCCGGCGCGGCGCAGTCCAGCCCGATCACCAGCATGCGGCGCGGTTGCTCGTCGCCGGGTCTCGCCGCATCCATACGCGACTCCTTTCCAGTCGTTGGTTCGGCTGCCGTGGGCATTTCCGCTAGAGCTTCGGGCTCCGGGCCGCGTCGCTCCTGGCGGTAGGCCTCGATCAAGATCTGCGCGACCTCGGGCCGGCTATATTCGGGCGGCGGCAGCTGGCCCTGAGCCAGCATCTCGCGCACTCGCGTGCCGCTCAGAATCAGATGATCTTCGGCGGCATGCGGGCAGGTTTTGTAGGAGGCCATCGCGTTGCACTTGCGGCAGTAAAAAGTATGCTCAAAGAAGAGCGGCGTGATGCCCAGCTCGTGCGGCGCGAAATCGTCGAAGATCAGCTGCGCGTCGTAGGTGCCGTAGTAGTTGCCGACGCCGGCGTGATCGCGACCGACGATGAAATGCGTGCAGCCGTAGTTCTTGCGCGCCAGCGCATGGAAGATCGCCTCGCGCGGCCCGGCGTAGCGCATCGCCGCTGGATACACGCCCAGGATCGTGCGATCGGGCGGGTAATAGTCGCGCAGCAAGCTTTGATACGAGCGCATGCGAATGTCGGCGGGGATGTCGTCCGCCTTGGTCTCGCCAACCAGCGGATGCAAGAACAGCCCGTCGACGATCTCTAGCGCGGCCTTCTGAATGTACTCGTGGGCGCGATGGATCGGGTTGCGCGTTTGGAAGCCGACGACGCGCCGCCAGCCATGGGTGGCAAACATGCGCCGCGTCTCGGCAGGCGTGTGCCGAAACTCCGCGAAGGCCGGACGCGTCGCCGGGTTGATTACCCAGATCTCGCCGCCGAGATACACCTCGCCCGAAGCGTAGAGCCGCGCCACGCCGGGATGCGCCGCGTCGGTCGTGCCGAACACACGCTCCGCCTCGTATGCTTGATTGGCCGTGTATTTTTCGGCCAGCTCCAGCAGCCCGACCAGCTGGCCCGCGCGATCGTACAGCGCGACCTCCTGGCCGATGTCGATCGCGTCGGCTTGCGCCTGCACCACCGCCAGCGTGATCGGGATCGTCCAGGGCAGGCCGCTGCGCAGGTACATTTCTTCGACCACGCTCAGATAGTCGGCCTCACCCATGAAGCCGGTAAGCGGACTGAACGCTCCATTGCCGATCAGTTCCAGATCTGAGAGATTGACGGAGCTCAGCGTGAGCCGGGGCAAATGGGCCGCACGCTCGATCGCTGCTTCGCGAAGCATTCCCCGCAACCCGCGATCGATCAGGGTTCCGCCATGAGGTGGAATAGCGCGAATAGGTCTTGTCACCAGGTATTCCTTCCCCCAAACTCCAAGCCAAGCGACGAGTACCCGCCGATCATCTGAAACCTGAGTCTATATCTGATCTTTCACGGTCACAGTATCAATTCAGCTCAAACACATAGCTTTTTTGCGTACAAAAACCCACCCGATGCATAGCTATGCTCGGCTCCAGGTGATCGGCTGATCGATAAACCGCGGGGATGAATCTTAGATGTGGAGGAGTCTCACATCACAGCCTATGGCACGGGGCGGTTGCTACTCACGCGCTACCGTCCGATGCGATCTCGCCACGACATCCGCCATCAAAACCTCCTGATAGAAGCGAGCTATTGGTAGGTTGAGCTTTGGCTTGGGCGCGTGCCGGTCCATTGCCGGATGGCTGAAATGGATGGTACAATGCGCAAGACCGTTAAACGCGTAGCCAAAAGCCCAAATGCTTGCCAGCTAGGGAATATGGATCGTGTGGTCATCAGGATGGGGAGTGCCGTAATCACTCCTCATCCATTTTTTATGGCCTGGACATCCTGAAAATGAGAGGTGCCGTAATCACTCCTCATCCAGGTTGGTTAACTACTGAATCCGGGATATTCAATCGGGTTAGCTACTACAACGCCGACAGTGACAAAGAAGATACGCCTACTACTCAAAATTGAGTACTCATATTTTCCGCAGAGCTTACCACATCAACGCTTTTTTGCTTCGTATCAATTATGATTCAATGCTGTAGAAATTTTGGTATGACAACGCTACGTTCACCTATCCAATCAAGCAGGGATTGGACCGGACCGCTGGATCACTCGTAACGACATCACGTTTCTTAGTGGGCTGCTTAGGTGAGAATGCACGTGGCAAGTAAGGCAGCAATGCGTGCATTGTAGCGTGACGCGATACTTCTCTCAACACCAGGCGTGAAGTATGGCGAGCACTTTCAATATATGATATTGGGGCGATACCATATATTGAGCCCCACTGTAAACATTAACAAGCGATTAATTGCAGGTTAAGTCTTTGTGAGGGCATTGCCATTATACATGATGCGAACTCAATGTCAATAGCTCAAATCGCAGATGTCACCGGAATCATACCGCCCTAAAACCGGCGCTAAAACCGCCTTTCGCGCGTGAACGCTCTTTATACTATTGACAATTAAAAACCAGCGCGACACACATATTCAGTGTATCGCGCCGGGTTGCTGGTGTGCTTGCTTTACAGGAAAACTTAAGCGGAGTGTTAGGGCCGACGTGGATCGGTGCGGTTGAGATACTCCTCGACGTCGGTGTAGCCGTCGCCGTCGAAGTCGTCGCGTGAGCTAGCCGCCGAGCCACGGGCTACAGTGCCGAACTGCTGCTGCTCCCAGGCATCCGCCATGCCGTCGAGATCCGCGTCGGTCGGGACGGGCCCGGCGGCCAGCGTGGGCCACACAAGATCCGTGTTGTTGAGGAACTTGCCCGTGCGCTGCGTCAG
>JAFAYS010000257.1 GCA_019240175.1 Chloroflexota bacterium
TCCAGTCCATGCCCCAGCGCGACGGCTGTAATGCGCTGCGAGCTTCGGTTAACGGGCGCTCGATCGGGGCACCTGTCTGCAAATACTGATAAAAGACACGCGAGAATTCGGCGGCGGCAGCCTGCGAGATCTTCTCCTGCATCGCGATCACCATCGGCACACCGCCGCGCACCAGCTCATAGGCAATGTTGCTCACCGAGACGGCACGCTCGGTATCGGGCGATGGTGATGTTGACCTCACGGAACCAGTGCTACGTCCGCTGTCGCACACGGTGAGCAGCACCACTTGCAGCGCCGGCGCGGCCTGTAACACCTGCAGCAGATCATGCGGACTCACCCGATGCATGATGGTTTTCCCGTTGTCGACATAGGTCAGCAGCATATCGCTGCGGGCCGTCTCCGAGCCCAGTGAGTGGCGGCCATGGCAGACCAGCTGCACCAACTGCGGGTTGTAGTGTGCCAGGCGCTCACGCATGACCCGCAGCGTATCAGGCTCGGTGGACCACCACGCGTCGAGCGGCTGATCAGCGTGCAGTGGCATCAGCGCATCCGCAAAGAGCTGCGCATCGATCGGCGCACCGCGCACCGGCTGGACCACGAAGACCTGGCTTGCCAGTGGGCGAGCGATCTCGATCGCACGGGACGCGCCAATAGTGCGGATCTGGCGCATCAAGACAACATGATGCTCGAATAATAAGAAGTTTGCCGAGTGGCTCACCTGATCTTCTTCGACGATCAACATTTCCCACGGCAGATCCAGCACCTCCTGCGCCGTTGCCGCCACCTCAATGATCACGCACAGCCCACGCTCCGGCGTGGCCGTCTGAGCGCGTATCAGACTGCGCCGGAGCAGCTCCAAAGATGTGCCGGGAAAAATCTTGCCCATACTTCTGCCAATCTCAAGCATGGCGCTATAGTCCACCGGTGGTGGGAGCGCCGGCGCAGGCCCATCCCATTGGGCCAGAAAGCGCTCACATAGGCGGCGCATTTCGATCAAATCGGCTTCGGTGTTGCCGACTGGGTAGGATTGGAGCTGACGCACGATCTCCCAGAGACGTGTATTTTGGGACGCAGCCGTCGTCTGCCGGCGGTGCATGACTTCACGTACACGCTTCACCATGGCGTCATAAATGCTCCGAATCTCCGCTACTTCTTCGGGCGTGATCGGCGCGCTTTCAATGGCTCCGCCTTCTGGTGTGAGCTCGTCGTGGGCAACCCGCACTTGATAAAAGCCGCTGGAATTTTTATAAATGCTAATGGTTAGATGATCGTAGAGCATCGGAATCGCCTCACTTCTTTACGCCATGCTCTTGAGAAACGTAAGCTGTTCTGTAGCTGTGGCCAGCAAGCGTAGCGGCCACGTTGCACGCAGATCAGTCGCTAGGTGGGCCCGTAGCGTGTGGTGAATCTGTTCGCGCAGTGCTATGAGCGTGTCTTCGATGGCTGGGCTAGCCTCGTGGACAGCCTCGACCAGTTCCAGCATTCCTTGCTGTACATGCTCCCAAGATCGGGCTTCTAAAATTATCTGCGCGGTAGCAATACATTGGGGGAGCCATGGTATATCGGTGGGCGGCGGGGCCGCGATCAGCGCCCGAGCGGCGTGCTCCAGAGCTACGCGCCAGGCCCCCGGCGCGACGACCTGGCTCAGCTGGGCATAGGCGTGTACCATCGCCGGCGCGCGCTGGTGGGGCTTGGTGAGCGATTGCAAGAGCGCTTGACCGGCAGGGTCAAGGCTGAGCCAGAACAGGGTAGCATACGCCTGCGGCTCCTGCGGCATGTTCGCGATGAAACGTCTAGCCAGGGAGCGATCATTGGGGTAGGCAGCCAGCTGAATAATCCAGCTGCTGGTTTGGTATGCACAAACATGGCTTTGCCGGCGCAGCAACGCTGTTGTTCCAGCTAACGGTAAGAAACGCAGTTGATCGAAGGAGGCAGGCAAGTAGATGTCGATTCGATCGAGCCGCCTGGTGAAGGTCGTGGTGCTAACCAGCGCTAAGACCCAGGCGGACTGCCACAGCCAGGCTCCGATGCGAAACTGAGCGGCGGCGGTACCAAAGAGTATGAGGCTGATCGCGCCGCCACCGGTGCTGCGCGCCTGGGGTATAAGCAGTATGAAGATCGCCAGCAGCGGACCACCACAAACCACAAACCAGCGCCGATCGAGCATGTGCTTGGAGCGCTGGTGGAGCACGAGCATTACAGTGATCAGCCTGCCAACGGCGATACCAACCCACAAGAATGCCAGTATGCTCTGAGTAGCTGTCAATAACCCACCATA
>JAFAYS010000424.1 GCA_019240175.1 Chloroflexota bacterium
CAGAAATACAGCCCGTCGTACGCGCCCACCGAGGCGAAGAGCCCCGGATGCTGGCTGGCGATCTTGACTGCTTGGAAGCCGCCCAGTGAAAATCCATCGACGCCGCGCGCCGGTCGCTTGCCCGCAACGCGCGTGTGGTAGCGCGCATCGACGTAGGGCACCAGCTCTTGCAAGAAGTAGTCCTCGAAGCGTCCGCTGCCGATGCCGGGTACCGGCTGCACGGTCGGCGCTTTGAAGTTGACCAGCAGTCCGGGCACGCTGCTGTCGTCGCTGCACACGCCGGGAAAGACCAGCACCATCGGCCCGACGGTACCGGCCTGTAGCAGCTCCTCGTACACATCGATCACCGTGCGGCCCTGTCGCGTGTCGTCCTGCTGCGGGTTGATCCACTCGCGCTCATGGCCGCGGAAAAGATACACCACCGGCAGCGGATCGCGCTGTTTTTTGGCGGCGGGCGGCGCGTAGATATAAAAGCGCTTGCTGATGCCGAGGGCGTTGCTGCGGATGGTGACGGCTTGCGCGCGCTGATCCAGGGCTTTGCGCTCTTTCCATTGGGCGATGGTCTGGCGACCGAGTGTGACGGCGCGCTTCGGATTGTATAAGCTCATAAGTTTCCTGATCATGCAGGTGCGTCGAGTTGTTGTCAGCGGTACCGATGGCTCAGTAGCGCGCTTTCGGTAGTATTGTCTGATCGAAGGACCGCCGCAAACAGCTAGGCTATGGAGACAGCTGCCGATCCAATTTTAAGCTGCCGAGCCTGCTGTGTGGTAGCGAGCGATGACGTATTCTAAGCGGTGGAGCAGCAGCCACTGCATTGCAAATCTATGACAGAATCAGGCTTTAGCAAGAGCTGCGCCTTCGAGGTAGGCGCTGGATGACTCTTTCTATTTATACAACGCAAAAATTGCCTTTGCTATCACCAAATGTACTTACTTTCACGCTCAAAACGGCTGATCCGGCCAGTGCCCGATGATGTACCAAATGTATGATGTTTTCCTACATTATGTCCTTGCGCCTATGATTCTTCCCGTGGTACAATTTCGGGAGATTCTGGGGAGGCACAACCGATGGACTTACCAGTTTTAGTTCTCAATTCGAACTACGAGCCGTTAAACATCTGTGCTGCGCGGCGAGCTGTCGTTCTTGTGCTGGGTGGTAAAGCCGAAGTACTTGAGCATAATGGACACGACATCATCACGCCCTCCCAGGTTTTCAGAGCGCCCTCTGTGATCAGGCTGGCTCACCTTGTCAAGCGCCCAATGCCGCAAGTGAAACTGTCCCGCCGCGAAATTTTCCGGCGGGATAACTATACCTGCCAGTATTGCGGCCTGCACAGCAACGACCTGACCCTCGATCATGTTTTGCCTCGTCATCGAGGTGGCGCTCACACCTGGGAAAATCTGGCCAGCGCGTGTCGGCAGTGTAACCATCGTAAAGGTGGTCGCACGCCCGAGGAGGCTCGCATGAAGCTGCGCAAACAACCGTATCGCCCGAGCGCCGGCCCATACTACGCCATCGAGCGGCGGCTGCGTGACGGCGCGTACGAAGAGTGGCGCAAATTCTTGCCTACAACTGTCGGCTATAGCTAAAACCAATCGTTGACGCGTCCTTTGCCCCCGCCAATCTTTCCATTCTTTTGCGTCCTGGTAGCTAGCTGGCCTGCCGCTCTACAGTCCTACGCGCGCGATGCTAATTTGCTAGATGGATCTAGGCCAGAGCTTCCATTGTCGCACTTGACAACCTCCGATATAATTGTGCAGCGTTTGCACCAGTCAGGTATCCTAGGTGAAGATGAAGCTGGTGCCTGTATGATTAGATTCCCCTAACCTCAACGCCGCTATGACGAGCGGTCCACTGAGAGGAGGTTTCATGGCCACCGTCTCCCTCCAAACGGTTTTCGATGAAGCCCGCCGGGCTCTCGAAGCCGGTGCGGCGGACAAGGCAATCGGTATCGCGCAACATATTCTGGTTCATTTTCCGCGCATGATCGAAGGCTATCGGCTGCTGGGCGAGGCTCATCTCAACGCGAGCCAGCCTGAGCAAGCCGCTGCTGCATTTGAACGAGTCTTGCAAGCCGATCCCGAGAATGTTGCCGCATACTACGGTCTGGGGCTGGCGCGGCAAAACCTGGATCAGCGGGCTGCGGCGATTACTGCCTTTGAGCGCGCGCTCGAAATCCAGCCTAACCTCGCCGACCTGCGCTCTCAGTTGATGCGCCTGTACTCCGAAACGCCCGGCTCTGCCGGTCAATTTCGGTTAAGTCGCGCTGGGCTGGGGCGTTTGTATGCGCGCGGTGGTATGTTTGGCCAGGCGATCGATGAGTATCGCGCGGTGCTTGACACTGACTCCAGTCGCGATGATGTGAAGTCGGCGCTGGCCGAGGCGCTCTGGCGCGACGGTCAGGAAGACGAGGCGATGGAGTTCTGCCGTGATGTGCTAGAGCGGCAGCCCGATCTGCTCAAGCCTACCGTGCTGCTCGGCTAC
>JAFAYS010000444.1 GCA_019240175.1 Chloroflexota bacterium
CACCGAAGAACGCGATCAGCTGTTCGACCAAATGACCGTGGACGAGATCGTTGCTGAGATCAAGCAAAATCGCAGCTCATAACGGTCAGATGTATCCTACGTCAAGCTATTCCTCACTCTGAATTGCCTCCTGCAAGTATCGTTTCAAAACTAGCCGTACCGCTATCTCCTGCTACACGACCTTTATCAGCCTCTCGCGCTGCATGATTTGACCACGCTTTTATACTCATGCCAGAACATAGAGCAACGACGCACAGGACACAAACGCATGAGAACAAAAGCTGCGGTTCTTTACACAATGGGCCAGCCTCAGCCCTATGCCGAGAGTGCGCCGCTCGTGATCGACGAGGTGACGCTCGCGCCGCCGGGCTTTGGCGAGGTGCTGGTCGAGATCGTCGGGGCCGGCATCTGCCACTCCGATCTTTCGGTGCTGGACGGCTCGCGGCCACGCGTCATGCCGATGGTGATGGGCCACGAGGCTAGCGGCATCGTGCGCGAGATTGGCGCGGGCGTGGTGGGCTTCGCGCCGGACGATCATGTAGTGTTTAGCTTTGTGCCGATCTGTGGTCGCTGCCTGTACTGTGCCTCAGGACGCGCCGCGCTGTGCGAGCAGGGCGCGCAGGCCAACACCGCCGGCACGCTGCTCTCGGGCGCGCGGCGCTTCACCGACTCGCAGGCGCGCCCGTGTTATCATCATCTCGGCGTCTCGGCCTTCTCACAGTTCACGGTCGCGGCTGAGGAATCGCTGATCAAGATCGATCCGAGCCTGCCGCTGGACAAGGCCGCGCTGTTTGGCTGCGCGGTGATGACCGGCGTCGGTGCGGTGGTCAATACCGCGCAGGTCGCGGCGGGCATGTCGGTGGCGGTCTTTGGCATGGGCGGCGTCGGGCTAAGCGCCGTCATGGGGGCGCGAGCTGTCGGCGCTCATCCGATCATCGCCGTGGATCGGCTTGAGGCCAAGCTGGCGCTGGCGCGTGAGATTGGCGCAACCCACACGATCAACGCCGAGCAGACCGACGCGGTCGCGGCGATTCGCGAGATCACACGTGGCGGCGCAAGCTATGTGTTCGAGAGCGTCGGCAACGAGCAGGTGCTGATTCAGGCCTATCAGGCCACGGCGCGCGGCGGCACAACTGTCACGATCGGATTGCCGCATCCCAGCAAAATGTTCTCAGTGCCTGCGGTGAGCATCGCCGCCGAAGAGCGCACAATCAAAGGCTCGTACATGGGCTCGGCGGTGCCGCGCCGCGATATTCCGCGCTACATCGAAATGTATCAGGCCGGGCTGCTGCCCGTGGACAAGCTGCACACCCACACCTTGCAGCTGGAAGAGATCAACGCCGCCTTCGATCGACTGGCGCAGGCGCAGGCCGTTCGTCAAGTGATTACCTTCAGCTAACGCCTATGACACAAGCACCACAGATCACTCGCGCCGAATACCCGCAGCTGCTGGCGATTCCCACGCGCTGGTCCGACAACGACATTTACGGCCATGTCAACAACACGCTCTACTATGCCTTCTTCGACACCGCGATCAACCAATATCTGATCGCCGAAGGTGGGCTGGACATCGCGCAGGGGCAGGTCATCGGGCTGGCGGCGGAGTCGCACTGCCGCTTTATGCAGTCGCTGGCCTTTCCCGAAACCGTCGAGGTCGGGCTGAGGGTTGGAAAGCTCGGCAATTCCAGCGTGCGCTACGAGCTGGCGATCTTCAAGCGAGATCAAAGCTTTGCGGCGGCGACCGGCTACTTTGTGCATGTCTTCGTCGATCGCGAGACTCGCCGCTCCACGCCGATTCCGCCGACGATTCGCGCCGCGCTCCAAAGGTTGCTGGTCGAGTTGCCGTCGTAAGTTCAAGCCGATAGATTTAAAAACAACAAGGGCGCTCCATAGAACGCCCTTGTTTCCATTAGAGCTTAGACTACTTGTCGCGTCGGGCCTCGCCCAGGGCAGCCTGCGCCGCTGCCAGCCGCGCGATCGGCACGCGGTACGGGCTGCACGAAACGTAGTTCAGGCCGGTGTTGGCGAAGAACACCACCGAGCTGGGCTCGCCGCCGTGCTCGCCGCAGATGCCGACCTTGAGATCGCTGCGGGTCTTGCGGCCACGCTGCGTACCGATCTCGACCAGCTGGCCGACGCCCTCCTGATCCAGCACCTGGAACGGATCGTCGCGGAGGATCTTCTCCTCGACATACTTCGGCACGAAGCGGGCGCTGTCGTCACGGCTGATGCCCATCGTGGTCTGCGTCAGGTCGTTGGTGCCGAACGAGAAGAACTCGGCGACCTCGGCGATCTTGTCGGCGACCAGCGCGGCACGCGGCAACTCGATCATCGTGCCGACCAGATAGCCCTCGAAGCCCACCTCGCCAGCCACGCGACGCACGATATCGGCCTGGCGGCGCAGCTCTTCCAGCGTATTGACCAGCGGGATCATCACCTCAGGATGCACCTCGATGCCCTGATCCTGGCACTCCTTGGCGGCGGTGAAGATCGCGCGGGCCTGCATCTCGGTGATCTCGGGATACACAATGCCGAGGCGGCAGCCACGGAAGCCGAGCATCGGGTTAGCCTCACGCAGGCTCTCGACCTTGCCCTTGAGCTTCTCGAAGGCAATGCCCATCTTGTCGGCCAGATCGTGGATCTCGGCGTCCTCGTGGGGCAGGAACTCGTGCAGCGGCGGATCGAGCGTGCGGATCGTCACCGGCAGGCCGTTCATAGCCTTGAAGATGCCGACGAAATCTTCCTTCTGGTAGGGCTCGACCTTGGCCAGCGCGGCCTTGCGCTGTTCCAGCGTATCGGCGACGATCATCTCGCGCACGGCGTCGATACGATCGCCCTCGAAGAACATGTGCTCGGTGCGGCACAGACCGATGCCCTCAGCGCCGAAGCCGCGCGCAACCTCGGAGTCGTGCGGCGTATCTGCGTTGGTGCGCACACCGATCTTGCGGAACTCGTCGGCCCAGCCCATCAGCGTCTGGAAATCTTCGCCCAGCTCGGGGTCCTGGGTTTCGAGCTGGCCCTGGAAGACTTCGCCGGTCGAGCCGTCGAGCGTGATGTACTCGCCCTTCTTGACGACCGTCTCACCGACTGTGAACTGCTCGTTGGCGTAGTTGATGCGCAGCTCGCCGGCACCAGCCACGCAGGGCTTGCCCATGCCGCGCGCCACAACCGCCGCGTGCGAGGTCATACCGCCGCGCGCCGTGAGCACCGCCTGCGCCGCGACCATGCCGTGGAAATCCTCGGGCGCGGTCTCGACACGCACCAGGATCACTTTCTCACCTTCCGCCGCGCGCTGCTCAGCATCGTCGGGGTCGAAGACCACCGTACCGCTGGCCGCGCCGGGTGAGGCGGGCAGACCCTTGGCCAATACGTTGG
>JAFAYS010000639.1 GCA_019240175.1 Chloroflexota bacterium
CCGCGCCGCTGCTGATCGACGGCCAGCGGCTCAAGCTCGGCCCGCGCCGATCGCGTGAGACCCGCCGCCTCGACATGCACCATGAGCGCCGACGGATCGACCGACTGAATCGCGCGCACGGTGCGCACAATGCCTTGCGCTAGGCCCAAGCCCACTGCCAGAAACCCGCGATCGCCACGCTGATACGGCGGCCACACGCCGCGCATGCCGCACATCAGCGCATTGACGATCGGCTCGTTGAGCGGCGTGTAGTAGCGAATGCGGTTGCCATAGCGCTCGGCCACGGCCTGGGCATAGGCCGCAACCGCCGTGGGATAGCGCGGATCGATAAAGGAGCGATCCAGCCACAGCGGCGTTCCGTAGTGCATCAGATCCAGAATCGGCTCAAGGCCAAGCTCATCGACGATGTAGGGAATCACCTGATCGGTCCACGACCAATCGAAAACGCCCGGCTGCGGCTCGACGCGATACCAGGGAATGCCCCAGCGAATCATTTGCGCGCCGGTCTCACGCGCCAGCCGCAGATCCTCGCGCCAGTGCTCGTAGTGGCCCAGCAGCTCGTACTCGTCGAGCGCACGCAGGCCGGGCCGCGTCTGGGGAATAAACGTGTCTTCGATGCCGGTCGCCCAGCGAAAATCGGCGGCGGTTGCGCCAAACGGCAAGCGCTTGCCAGCCGACGCAGGATCGGGAGAAAGGTTAAGGGGGGTGCTGTTGCTCACGGACAATCCTTTCTTCGTACATAGCTATCGATAGATGTTCCCGTGTGGGTGATAAACGAGAAGGTGATCTGCTGGTGATCGGCCTCGACCAGCATCGCGCCAAGTTCCTTGTTATAGCGCACGACACTGCCCTCTACCGGTACACCAAAACCATAGGGTATGTTGCCGCCCAGCCCATTCACGAAGTAGGGCAGCTCGTCGCGCATGATCCGCTCATAGGTATGATCGTGACCAGCCAGCACCGCGTCCGCGCCCCAGGCCTGATACGGCCACTGCATCCAGGCGGTTGAGCCGTGCGGACCAGATGAAAACGGCGCATGGTGCAGCGTCACAATCTTCCAGCATGTCGTCGAGGCCGCCAGCGACTGCTGAAGCCAGGCAGCCTGGAGCGAGTTCGGCAGGACGCCGTCCGGCTCGTGTGGATCGCTGTCGAGGGCGAAGATCTGCACCGGCGACCAATGCCAATCATAGTAGCGCTCGTTGCCGGGCAGCGTGAAATAGTCGAGATACGGGCCTGCGCCGGAGATCCAGTCGTGATTGCCCAGCGTCGGGAAGAAACGGTTGATATCGCTGCCCGCGCCGTACTTGCCACCATACGGCGCGATAAAATCGTGGTAGTACGCGCCAATGTTGCGATCGATCGTGCTGGCCTCGCCGCTGGGATAATTGTTGTCGCCGGTCGTGGCGATGAAATCGGGCTGCCAGCTATGCACCAGCGCCGCAACCGCCTGCTCGCCCGGACCGGCTAGGCCGTAATCGCCGATCACCGCAAAGCGGACCCTATCCTTATTCCCTAAAGCATGCGCCACGAGCGGCAGGTAAAGTTGTTGGTCTAAACTCACCGACCCTTGGGCCAGCGAGCGGGGGAGCCAAGCAGCGCTTCCAAGCAGCGCCGCGCCAATGAAACCAAGCAAAAACGTAGTTCGGAGACGGCTATGAGCAATTTGTCGCATCACATCCTCCGTCATCCAGATCGCAATCGCATCATCACAAGGGCTGCATCGTACCGAGTAGATCGACGCCGCGCAAGACGCGCTCGTCGCCTCAAGTGCGCACCAATCACCTTATCAGGCCCTCACCCTCGGCCTACAGGCCAACAAAGGCAGCCAAAGGATTCCCGAAAATCAAAGCAACAAACGGTCAGGCCTATACCACCGATCGGCCCAAGCCACAATGCATACAGCAGGCTTGACCCGAGCATCCTATTGGCGGTGCATGGTTATGACTGCTGTATAGTGGTCTGTGTCTTGCAGGAAGGCCGCTCCTGAGCATACAATAGCTTACTTCCATGCCCCCCGAGAAAAGCGGTGAACATCAAATCAGAAGAGCAGTCGGCATGACTCGACACATCGGCAAGCCGCGCATGAGCTTCAGCTGAGCATCTTTCGGCGCTGCGTGCTGTAACTATCGATCATGTTTCCCTCGTCGATCACCAGGCCATGCGATTACCAACCGCAGAATGGAGAGGCAGCCATGTTACGAAAAGCCGAGACCTTAGAGGGAACGTCCAAGCAAAGCCGCAGTGAACGAGCGCGCGAGGTCAAGAGCATATACCGGCCATACTGCGGCTGGGAAGATGAGCAAGAGCTTGAGGCGCTCCGCGACGAGACGCTGACCATCATTCGCCTGCTCCTCACCGAAAGCCCAACCTTCGGCTCCGAGTAGCGAGCACGACAAAAAGATACAAGCGCCGGCCCTGTGATGGACGCCGGCGCTGCAATCAATCAGGAAGCCTCAAGGTTACAGGCGGCCAAGCACCTGCTGACGATACCATTCGACCTCGGCGGCCAATCCTTCGCGGGCGGAGGTTGTCGGGTTATAGCCAAACACCCGCCGCGCCTTCTCGATATTCGCGTGCGTCTTGAGCTGATCGCCGGTGCGACGCGGCTTGCGCACCAGTCTGGCGGGCTTGCCGATGATCTCCTCGATCAGCCGAATGCCCTCGCCGGTCGTGATCGCGGTGTCGCTGCCAATGTTGAAGATCTCGCCCTTGCACTGATCGACATGCTCCAGCGCCAGGACCAGCCCGTCTACAATATCGCCGACATAGGTGTAGCTGCGCACATGCTCTTCGCTGCCCTCAAAGATCGGAAACTCGCGATCTTCAAACATGCTGCGGATCAGTCCATGATACAGCTTTTCGGGACGCTCACGCGGGCCATAGACTGAGAAAAGCCGCAGTGAGCACGTGGGCATGCCCTGGTCGCGGGCATAGGACAGCACCAGCTGCTCGCCGGCTAGCTTGGTCACGCCGTAGAACGAGGTCGGCTTGGGCACGGTCGTCTCATCGCCGGTCGCATCGAAGCCATACACCGACGAGGTAGAAATATTGAGAAAGCCCTGGAAGCTGGGCGATGCTTTCGCGGCCTCCAGCAGGCGCTGCGTTGCGATGATATTGTTGCGTACATAGGTCTCGAAGGTTGTCGTCGCGGAGAGCCCTGGCTGCGCCGCAAGATGGTAGATCATCTGGACATCACGCACGGCGGCGCTCAGATCGTCCTCCGCAAGATCCAGCGGCATGAACGTCACGCCCTGCTGCTGAATATCACGAATATTCAGCTCCTTCAGCTCGCGCGCATAGTAGTCGGTCAAAGCATCGACGCCACGCACAGTATGGCCGAGCGCAACCAGTCGCTCGGCGAGATGCGAGCCGATAAATCCTGCTGCGCCTGTTACCAGGATGTTCATTTAAAGTCCCCATATAAACAGCGGCAAAGCCACGATCAAAAATCTGGCATATGCTACAGATTTCGCGCGGGTGTGTCAACTTGGGGCGGAGAACCAAGAACCTAGAACCTAGAACTTAGGGGAAAGAACAAAGAACAGCAGAACCAAGAACAAAGGTCCGTAAGGGCGCTGCTTGCCGCGCCCGCCAA
>JAFAYS010000332.1 GCA_019240175.1 Chloroflexota bacterium
ACACATCGTTTGGCGCTGCTGACCGGCGGCCCGCGCGATCTGCCGGCGCGTCAGCAGACCTTGCGCAGCCTGCTCGATTGGAGCTACGACCTGGTCGATCCCGCCTACCAGCCGCTGTTTGCGCGACTGGCCGTGTTTGTAGACGGCGGCACACTCGTCGCGATCGAGGCGGTTTGTGTTGTGAGCGGCGAAGCAGCGATCGAGCTGCTGGATGGCCTGGCGGCGCTGGTCGATGCCAGCCTGCTGCAACAAGTAGATGACGGCTCGGGCGAGGCGCGCTTTGTGATGCTGGCGACGATTCGCGAGTACGCCGGGGAGTTGCTGGAGCGATCGGGTGAGCAGACGCGCGTTCGGCAGCAGCATATGCGTTATTACCTCAGCCTGGCCGAGGCCGCAGCTGTCGCGCTGCAACGGATGCATCATCAGCAGTGGCTCGATCGTTTGGAGCGCGATCACGATAATCTGCGTGCTGCCTTGCAATGCGCCGCCGATCACCAGGAGTCCGAGATTCTGGCGCGCTTTGTGGCCGCGCTGTGGCAGTTCTGGCATGTCCACAGCCACCGCCGCGAAGCGTCTCGCTGGGTGGAGGCGGCGCTGGCAGGCGGCGAAAGTCTGCCGCTCCCGATTCGTGCCCGCGCGCTCTACGGCGCAGGTTGGCTAGCCTACGATCGGCGCGAATATCAGCAGGCGGCAGCGTACTTTGAAGCAAGTTTAGCGGCGTCGCGTGCCCTGAACGATCGGCTGGGCGTCTCAGAGGTGCTGCGCGGTCTCGGCGAAGTCGCGCTGTCGCAAGCCAGCTATGATCGCGCTCGGTCGCTCTTCGAGGAAAGCTTGGCGCTGAGCGTGACGCTTGGCAACAGCCAGGGCCGCGCCTGGTCGCTGCATCACCTGGGGCGCATTGCATTCGAGCAAGGCGACTATGCGCAGGCGACGATCATGCTCGACGAGAGCTGTGCGTTATTCGACGCGATTGGCGACAAAGCCGGCAGCGCGTGGTCGCTGCATAGTCTGGGTCGCGTGGCGCTGGATCAGACGCGCTACGAGCAGGCCGATCACTGGCTGAGCGATAGCCTGGTGCTTTTCTGCGCGCTGGGCGATAAAGCGGGCCGGGCCTGGTCGCTGCTTAATCTAGGCCGCTCGGCGCTGGAACAAGGCCTGCCGGATCAGGCGCTACGGCTTCAGCGCGAAAGTCTGGATCTTTTCCGTGAGGTTGGCGATCACCAGGGCATGGGCTGGTCGCTGCATGGGATGGGTCGCGCGACGGCGCAGAGCGATCCGCAGGCCGCGCTGGTGCTGTTCGAGGAAAGCCTGCTCGCTTTTCGCAAGGCCGACGATGCGCTTGGGATCGAGCAGGCGCTGGATCAGTGCCGGCATGTTGCCGCGCAGTAGCTGCCCGTTGCTACTGTTCCCTGGCGTTGAAGATCTGCCACGCGCCCTCGCTGACGACCTCGACCTGGCCGTCCACGACTTTGAGCGCGGTTTGGTCGTCGATGGCGTAGAGCGGCACGTCGACCCTGGCGGCGGCTTGTTCCATGCGCTCCAGCGTGATATTCGGGAACCACTCGGAGTTGAGATGCGGGCGGATCACAAAATCGACCAGCTTGAGCGTCTTGTCGCTGCTGGCCTGTGGCGGCGACTCCTCATCGTACTCGTCGTCGTACAAGATGCCGCGCTCAGCCAGCACGTCCGGATTGACATATAAACTATGTGTCACCATCATACTGCCGGCGCTCACGCCCAAATACACTTTGGTCTTCAGCAGCTCCGGCAGCTTGGCGGCAAAGCCCGACTCCTGGAACCAGTAGCTTAAGTAGCCTGTCGTGCCGCCGCCCACTATGATGATGTCGGCAGCTGCCACCGCCGGCAGCCAGTGCTCTTCCAGGATGCTCGGCAGCGCTGTCAGTTCTAGCACGCCGAACTTCTGCCAGCCCATACCAGCGAACTGATTGAGCGTCCACCATCCGTGTTCTGTCCCTTCAGCTGAGGCATAGATCGCGGTTGGGACGCAGATTGCCGTGGCCTGGTCGATCGGCTTGCCCAGCAGGTTGACGAGCGCCGCGCGGATTGAGTCGTTGGTGACGCCCGCCGAGGTGAGCAGGAATTTCATCGATCAAAGCTCCTTGTTGACGTACGTTATTGTCGCAATTAGTCACCCAGCGCGGCGACCAAGGTGTGCTTCTGATACTTCTGCGACAGAGTGCGATACGCATACGAACGCATCGCGATCATTGTAACTGCCAGACCAATCACGCCGGTAACCAGGAACAGCAGCGCAATGCCGCGATCGGTGCCGGTGCCGAACCAGCCGCCGAGTAGACCGACGCCCGCACCGGTGGTCATAAAGGGAATGAAGAGCAGCTGCGCAATCGGACCCGCCACGAAGGCTGTGATCGGCGATGCCGCCTGCTCGATGCTCTGAGCGAAGCCAAAGACGCGACCCTGACGCTCCTGCGGAATCACTTTCTGCAAGATCGTCTGCTCCGACGCTTCGACGACTGGGATCAGGCACAGGTAGATAAACAAACAGGGCGTCAGCAGCACGATCGACGACTGGAGCGGGAAGATGATCGAAATTGTCCACATGGCGATATTCGCCATAAACATCGTACGCAGCGGCGATGCGCCAAGGCCTTTCTTCGCGACAACAAAGCCACCCACGATAAAGCCCAGGCTTAAGAAGCCCCACAGAAAGCCCCAAACCTCCACCGAAGTCAGCAGCAGCCCGTACGCATCCATCAACGACATGAACGCGCCGCCCAGGAAATTATTGAAGGTGTTGAAAAAGATCAGCCCAAACAGGCCAGGCACCAGTCGGACCACGCGGATCGTACCGCGAATGTCGATGCTATCGGTGTGCGCTTCGGCGTGGACCACCTTGGTTTCAGGGATCGAGATCGTCCACAGATGCGCGATCACCAGCGCCATCAGTCCGATCGCCAGCACGAGCACCCAGAACATGCCGAGCTGACCAACGCCCAGACCGCTGAAGATCGACGCCGCCAGAAACGAGACGCCATTCGTCGTGCCAGCCAGGCCATTAGCTCGATCGCGATCGTCTTCGGGGATCAAGATTGTTACCAGGGTTGAGAGCGCAATTCCACGTAGATTGCCGGCCAGCGCGCCCATCAGCGCCAGCAAGATGAAGATCCAGAGCATAACATTGGAGGCGTCGCTAAATGACTGTGTGGGTGTTGTGGTGTAGATCAGCGCGGCCAGCACGTAGAGCAGCAGTGAGATACTGCTGGAAGCCAGCATCACATTTTTCTTCTTGAAGCGATCAACGAGTGAGCCCAGGAAAAAACCGGAGATTGCAATTGTTCCCAGATACACGCCGGCCATGACCGAGGTTGCGATGACTGATTTTGTTTGGAGATACACCCAAAATGTGACGGCAAACCACACAAAGGTATTACTCATACTCGCTGCCAGCGAATTACCTAAAATCGCATAGAAGGTTTTCATGCAGCTATTTCCTCCCTCGTTACTGATAGTAGCACTATAGTGCATCGTTGTGACAGCTAGTGTCACCGAAACAAGTCTATGCTATTGCCTGATCCAAGGTTCAGGATCGCCGGGCCGGTCGAGCTTGAGCGGGTGCTATGGGTTGCTGATCGCTGTTTCAGCCGATGGATGGAGCGCAGGTCGATAGCCTGTCGCCAGGATCTTGACGATCGATGGCGGCGTGAGCACTTCAACTATGCGAGCACTGGGACGCGGGATCGCCGCTGTGTAGCCGTGCGGTGCCCAGGCGAGCAGCTGTTGGCCCAGCACTAGCAAGGGCTGCTGCGCGTCGAGCAGCATAAACGTGCCGTCAGGCAGCTCGTCAAGCGATGCCGTGTAGGTGCGTTTTTGGCGGGTCGCGGTCAGACGCTCGCCATGCAGCACACGATCGACCGCATCGACTTTGGCCTGCCCAGTTTCAGGATGAAGTTCCTGCCAGCACGCCATGAACTCCGTGAAGCGCGCGTGCAAGCACATGGCGCACGGTCGATGCCCCGCCGCCAGCGCCGTCGCCTCGTCCAGGAAAAATAGATGCGTGTAATGCTGCGGTGCCATCACCGTATGCGTGGGTTTAGGATAATCGAGACGGCACATAATCCAGCGCCGAACTTCGTAGCGGCGTGTTATCTGGCCAGCTGCTTTGTGCAGACGACCACGATTGCCGGTGTACATGCCACGCGCAGCTGTGGCAATCAGCTCTCCCGCCGGTGTGACACGATTTTGGTAGGGCATGAAACATCCTTTTATGAGATCGAGCGCTGAGCATAGCATATGCGGCAGCTGAGGAGAAATCCGATGCATGGGAGCGGTGCAACAAATCGTTTCGTGCGCTCGTCACTCGATACGATGATTTAAGTGGGGTACGTATGACACAAGCACAATCTTCTACGCCTGACATCTCCGATCTTCCCGACTGGCGCGGCTTTCACCATGTCGCGCTGATGACGCCGGATTTGGACGCGACCATGCGCTTCTATGGCGATCTGCTGGGCATGCAGGTCGGCCCGATCTTGCAGGGAGCCGGCGGCCAGGGGCGGCACTGCTTCATCCGGCCCGGCGCGACCGAGGCCTGGGGCCTGCACTTTTTTGAGCATCCCGACGCGCAAGTTTTCGCGTATCCCCAAAACTTTCCCCGTTTTGCCGTGCTGCCCGGCGCGCTGCAGCACATCGCGTTTACGCTGCCCGACGAGGTAGCGGCGCTGACGCTGCGGCAGCGGCTCGCGGCGTTTGGCGTGGCGATGACCGATATTGCGCAGATCGGCCCGATCTCGAATACGCTGTTTCGCGACAACAACGGGCTGCTGCTAGAAGCAACCTGGCCTCGCGACGTCGAGGCATGATCGCTCGGCGGTCACTTCGAGAGTCGTTCTAGCAGCGGGATGCAGCCAGATGTTCCGCGCATCACTCGCTCGAAAGCGCACATTGAAGCGCCAGCTCGTGGACAATCGTCAGGACAGCTACAATCGATTGTATCTTCGTATGATCAGAGCAAGCTTCTGATCATTTTTTATGCCGCACACGATCGCCGGTGCCTGGTTGCAGTCCGTCAACATGCTAGGTAGGATTCGCACAGTGGACCGGACCTTTTCGCGGCGCAGGCAGCCGCTCAAACAATGGTGAGTGTGCTACAATAATCTTGTTCTACACGACACTACGACGTTTAGGAATGTGCAACCCTCCGGCTTGTGTGCTGTCTTATGCTGTTCCTCAGCGCAAGGTCAACACCCTTCCTCTTCCGTGAGAACATAGGGTATGGATGACATCTCAGGTAAAATGCTGGCGCTAGAAACAACTACGCCTGCGATTGTTCGTGATGCTGCGCGCCTAGCCGCGCTCCGCCATGCAGCGCTGCTCGATACTCCCGCCGAAGAAGCCTTCGATCGACTGACCCGCCTGGCAACCAAGATTCTGCACGCTCCTACCGCGCTGGTCGCGCTGGTCGACGAAGATCGCCAGTTTTTCAAAAGCTGCGTTGGTCTGCCCGAGCCCTGGGCCTCGCAGCGCGAAACGCCGTTGTCGCACTCGTTCTGCCAGCACACGATCGCCTCGGGTGAGCCGCTGGTGATTGTTGATGCCCGCGTCCATCCGCTGGTGCATGACAATCTGGCGATCCGCGATCTGAACGTAGTGGCCTACGCCGGCATTCCGCTGATCACCGCCGACGGCGCGGCGCTCGGCTCGTTCTGCGTGATCGACGGGCAGCCACGCGCCTGGACCGCCGCCGAGATCGAGATTTTGAAGGAGCTGTCGGCCTCCGTGATCGCCGAGATCGATCTGCGCCGCGCGACGCGTGAAGCTCAGCATCAGGCCAAGATCCAGCAATTTCTGGCGCAGGTCAGCCGCGTGCTGGCCGATTCATTAGACTACGAAACGACGCTGCAATCCGTGGCGCGGCTGGTTGTGCCGCTGCTGGCCGATGGCTGCGTGATCGATGTGATCGAAGAAGACGGCAGCCGACGCCAGGTAGCTTGCGCCGCCGCCGCGACAACACACGAATCGTTGATCCAGGAGCTCTGCTCCGCGCTCAAGGATGCGCCCGATCCAGTGGCCGAGGCGGCGCGTATGGGCCAGATGCGGCAGCTTGTCGGTGTTTTCGACGCGACCGAGGCGCTGTTCAACGCCAGCTATCTGCACATCGTGAGGCAGCTCAATCTGCGCTCCGGGCTGGCGATTCCCATGATCGCGCATGAGCATATCGTGGGCGTGATCACGCTGCTTTTCACCGAGGATCACGATCAATATGCGGCCTACGATCTGATCGCCGCGGAGGATCTGGCGCATCGGGCCGCGCTGGCGGTCGATAACGCGCGCCTGTATGATGTGGCGCGTCAAGCGATCCTGGCGCGCGACAACCTGCTGGCGATGGCCTCGCACGATCTGCGCACGCCGCTGGGCGTGATCAAAGGCTATGCCCATCTGATCCAGATGCGGATCGATCGCGCGGAAACGCTTGACAAAGGCGTGCTGGATGCTTCGTTCGAACGGATCGATGGCGCGGTGCAGAAGATGGTCTATCAGCTTGACGAGTTGGTGGATATTAGCCACCTTCAGGCCGGGCAAACGCTGGCGCTCAGCTATGAGCTGACGGACATTGTGCGGCTGGTGCGGCGCACGGTGGAAGAGCAGCAGGAGCTGGCCCCGCGTCACCGGCTCAGCGTGGTCTCGGAGCTGCCCGAGCTGATCGGCAGCTATGATGTGGTGCGCGTTGAGCGCGTGCTGATCAACCTGCTGACGAACTCGATCAAATATAGTACTAGAGGCGGCGATATTCTGGTCTCGCTTGCGGCTGATGAGGACGGCGCGGGCAGCTGGGTTACGATCCGAGTTCAGGATCACGGCATTGGCATTCCTGCCGCCGATCTGTCGCAAATTTTCCAGCGCTTTTATCGCGCCGGCAACGTCGACGGCATCAAAGGCACTGGCATTGGACTGGCGACGGTCGAGTGGATTGTGACGCAGCACGGTGGGCAGGTTGCGCTGGAAAGCACCGAGGGCGTCGGCACCACTGTGACGCTGCGACTGCCGCTGGCGCAGTAGCGCGGCCATAAGCGATGCGCTAGCCGGCGCTGAGGTTTTATTCAATGAGAAGGATATGGGATTCGTGGAGCGCAGCAGAACGTTCACCCTACGGCAGGCAGGAGGTTGCCTGTGAGACTGTATCGACGATGGATCGCTAGACGAGTCGTTGGGATCGCGGCTGTGCTGGCGCTGCTGGCGGCGTGTGGACAGGCGGCGCAGCCTGTGCAGCCGGTGGTGCCGGGAGCGCCGCTTGCAATTCCGCTCAGCGGGCCGATCGCACAAGCGCCGGGCAAGCTCCTCTTCGATCGCACCGATTCGTGGTGGACGTTTGAGCCAAGCACGCAGAAAAAAGCTGAAGTTTACGCTTTTCCTGAGCAATCGTTTCCTTCGACGCCGGCGCTCTCGCCGGATGGCACGACCGTAGCGTTTAGCGTGTTTAGCTTCGGCAAAGGTCCCGAAGATCCGGCCTATGGCACCGATCTGTACCTGATGCGAGCGGACGGCAGCGACGCGCAGGTTTTCCTGGCCCACGAAGCCGCCGCCGAAACCTTGACCGATCCGGCCTGGTCCGCCGATGGCAGCATGATCTACTTTACGCGCCGCAGCCCCCAAGGCGATTATCGCATCGAGCGGATTGGCCTGGATAAGGGGGAGCGCAAGGTGATTGTGGACGCGGCCCAAACGCCAACGCTCTCGGCGGATGGGCAGTATCTGGCCTATGTCAGCTTCGCCGATGCGTCGCGGAACACGGGGCTGGTCATCGCTACACCTGAGGGCGGCAATCCGCAGTTTGTCTTGAAGGATAAGGGCTTTCTCGCGGTTGGCACGCCGCGTTTCGCACCGACCGGCACTCAGATGGTCTTTGTCGCCGTGCCGGAGAACGCGCCCTCACCCGCCGCCCAGCAGTCGAGCCGCGCTGGCCTGTTTGATTGGGCGCTGCCACGCACAGCGCGGGCGCACGGCGTGCCCTGGGATCTGTGGCTGATCAACGCCGACGGCAGCGGGCTGCGGCAGCTGACTGAGATCCAGGAAGATTATCCGGTCCCAACATGGTCGCCGGATGCAGCATGGATCGGCTTCAAGGGCGAGATGGGCCTGTATGTGATGGATATGGCGGAGGGCAAGGTTCGCCGCGTGTCCGACGATCTGTCGGCCAGCATCGCCTGGCTGCCCTGAGCGGCGGTGAGGTCTGCGGATGAAGATCGAGCACACGCACCACGTTGACGCCGGCGAGCCGGACGAGCGCGGCAGGTACGAGTATTACTACGAGTACGATCTGTTTGTCTTCTCGGAAGCTGGCGTCTCCGTCGTCGCGCGCAGCTACAGCGACATGCCAGGCGAAGCGCATTTTCTGCGCATCGAGATTGGCGACGCAGCTCTGCTCCTGAAGCCCGAAGACTTCCGGCGTCCGCTGGTGATCGCCGCCGTCAAGCATCTGCGCGCGCTTGGCAAGCACGAGCTGAGTTGGCTGAGTGGGTGCGGGAACGGCTACGAAGCTGTCAGGACGTGACCTGATCGCGGAGAGCTACAAAGTCAGATTGCAAGAGTAACGAGGTAAGCTTATACTCAGCTATACTGAGGTCCGCGAGTGGCGAACATCATCTCGACGGGAGGATTTTCATGGTGGCGTGCTAGTATCTCCGATTGATAGACAC
>JAFAYS010000779.1 GCA_019240175.1 Chloroflexota bacterium
GTTTAACATGAGCGTGTCGCTGGATGGATTCGTGGCCGGGCCGCACGATGAGATCGATCAGGTTTTTCGCTGGTATGGCAGCGGCGACACCGAGTTTCCGTTTCCCGGCTCCGACATGGTCTTCAAAGTCTCACACGCCAGCGCCGAGCGGCTGCACGAGGCCAGCCAAACGGTCGGCGCGATCGTGACGGGGCGGCGCAACTTCGATAACGCGCACGGCTGGGCCAACAAACCGCCGCTGGGCGTGCCGCACTTCGTCGTGACGCACAACATCCCGCAGGAGTGGGTTTACGAAGGATCGATGTTTACCTTCGTCACGGATGGCGTTGCTAGCGCGGTAGCTCAGGCCAGGCAGGTTGCCGGCGAGAAAGATGTCGCCGTGAGCAGCGCAAATATTATGCGGCAGTGTCTCAAGGCCGGCCTGCTCGACGAGATCCACATCGATCTGGTGCCGGTCCTGCTCGGCGACGGCATCCGCATGTTTGAGCAGCTAGGCAGTGAGCCGATCGAACTAGAGCAGCTGCGCGTTGTCGCGGGCGCGGGCGTGACGCATCTTCGCTACCGCGTCGTCAAGTAGCGGCGCATATGAAGAATAGCTAGCCAAAGAACAAAGGATTAGGTTTCTCTTTGTTCCCTTGTTCGTTTGTTCCTTTGTTCTTTCCACAAGGATCACACAATGCGTATGCTTTTCACTTTTGTCGGCGGAAGCGGCCACTTCGAGCCGTTGCTACCGATCGCGCAGGCAGCCAGAGCGGCGGGTCACACCGTCGCATTTGCGTGCAGCCCGTCGATGGTCGCGACGGTTGAAAACTCGGCGTTCACGGTCTTCGCGATCGGGACGAGCAGCGGCCAGCCACCCGAGCGACGTCCGCTGCTGGCGGTCGATATGGAGCGCGAGGAGCGCGATCTGCGTGAGGGCTTTGCCCGCGACGGCGCGAGATTCCGCGCGCCTGTGATCCTGGCGCTGTGCGCCGAGTGGCAGCCCGACGTCGTGGTCTACGACGAGACCGACTTTGGCAGTGCGATTGCAGCCGAGCGTCTGGGGCTGCCGCACGCTACGGTGCTGGTGATCGCGGCGGGCTCGTTTGTGCGCAAAGACGTGCTCGGCGACGCGCTAGACGAAGTGCGTGCTGAGCACAGCCTGCCGCCCGATCCCGAGCTAGCGATGCTCAGCCGCTACCTGGTGCTGTCGCCCTTCCCGCCCAGCTATCGCGATCCGGCCTTTCCGCTGCCGGCCACCGGCCACGCGTTCCGCTCGCGCGTTGTCGATATCTCGGCCCACGAGGCCGCGCCATCCTGGCTAGCCAACCTTCCCGCCGCGCCATCCGTCTACTTCACGCTCGGCACGATCTTCAATTTGGAGTCGGGCGATCTGTTCACGCGCGTGCTCACCGGCCTGCGCGACCTGCCGATCAATCTGATCGTGACCGTGGGCCGGCACATCGATCCGGCTGAGTTCGGCCCGCAGCCCGCCAATATCCACATCGAGCGCTTCATTCCCCAGGCGGCGATCCTGCCGCGCTGTAACGCGGTCGTTTCGCACGGCGGCTCGGGCAGCGTGATGGGCACGCTCGCGCACGGTCTGCCCGCCGTGCTGCTGCCGATGGGCGCAGATCAGCCGCTGAACGCGGCGCGCTGCGCGGATCTTGGCGTGGCGCAAGTGCTCGATCCACTCACCGCTACGCCTGAGATCGTGCGCGAAGCCGTCACGACGGTACTAACAGATGCGCGCTATAGCCAGGCGGCCCAGCGGCTGCAAGCTGAGATCACGGCGCTGCCAGGGCCGGAGCATGCCGTGGATCTGCTTGAGCGGTTGGCGATCGAGAAACTGCCAATCCGCGCCCGTCCATAGCACAAAACCTCCGAATCGCAGACGCTTATCACGCCACGATTCGGAGGTTTCGCCTCGACGTTCGAACACCTCAGCTGCTACAGAACCTTACGAAACGCTGCACGTCGTACCGTTCAAGCGGAAGCTTGCCGGTCGAGCGCTGCTGCCGTTGGCACTGAAGCCAAAGCTGACGGTGCCGCCGTTCGCCCCGATCACATTGTTGTAGCTGACATTAGTAACGGTCACGTTCTGACCTGACTGCGTGTAACTGCCGTTCCACAGATTGGTGATCTGCTGGCTGCTGCCAAAAGTCCAGGCCAGCGTCCAGCCGCTGATCGCCGTCGCGCTGTTGTTTTTGATCGTTACGTTGGCGTTAAAGCCGCTGCCCCAGTTATCGCTGATGGCGTAGGTCACGGCGCAGCTACCGCCTGTGCCTGGCGTCGGCGTGGGCGTGCGAACTGGCGTAGCCGTTGGGCCGATTGGCGTGCGAGTCGGTGTAGTCGGCGGTGTGGTTGGCGTCGGGCCGGTGCCGCCGCCGGGCAGATTATCGTTGCGGCGCTGGTAGAGCAGATCTTTGGTGAACTGGCCCATGTAATTTTCGCCGCCCAGCAAGTTCCAGCTGGTGTCGAACATCACAGGCTGCCAGTAGATATCAAAAGTCCAGGCCGTCCAGCTCACGCCCTTGCTATCCAGATAGGCGCTGAAAGGCACGCCATAGCCGGATCGCGTGCCGCTGGTAGGCGTTGCGCCGCCCTGCTGCCAGCCCCACTCGGTGATAAAGT
>JAFAYS010000798.1 GCA_019240175.1 Chloroflexota bacterium
GGCTTGAACTCTTTGGGAAAATCCCAGGCCAGGCCCCCGGGGCGGATGTAGCTGGTCATCATGCGCGCACCCGCGACCATCTCCTTGATATCAAGGATCATCTCGCGCTCGCGGAAGCAGTACAAGAAGACGCTCATCGCCGCCAGGTCAAGCGCGTGCGTGCCGAGCCAGACCAGGTAGCTGTTCATGCGCTCCAGCTCGTTGAGCAGCACGCGGCCAACCTGCGCGCGGGGCGGGATCTCGCAGTCCAGCAGCTTCTCGACTGCCAGCGCATAGACCGTGTTATTGATCATCGGCCCAAGGTAGTCGGTGCGATCCGTCAGCGGAACCGCCTTCTGGTAGGTTTTGGCCTCGATGTTCTTTTCGATGCCGGTGTGGAGAAAGCCAACGTCGGGCGCGAGCTGCACAACATCTTCGCCCGCTAGCTCCACCACCAGACGCAGCACGCCGTGCGTTGAGGGATGCTGCGGCCCCATGTTGAGCACCATCGACTCGTCGTGCTGCTCAGCTTTGGGACGGTTTGCCTGTGCGGTGATCACCTGGCGCGGCGATGGCACCTCGATCTCTTGAGCGGCCTGGGCAACCTGCGCCGGAGTCGGGAAGTTCCCCGCTCGGTCGCTGCCGTTGTTGCCGCTGTTATAGATCGCGGCCCGTCGCTGCGCAACAGTAGGTTCAGCAACAGCCATATCTACTCCAATTACCAGTTGCTCGACGCAGCGATTGGCTCGGATTCAAGCCGATCATGCCGCAGCGAGCATGTTTGGTTTATTCTCTCGCGTACGGTTTTTGCGCATCGATGGCGTCGTGGTTGAACGTGAACGCCACTTCCTCGTACACCAGCGGCTGATCCTTGCGCTGCGGATGGCCGTCCCAATCCTCGGGCATCAGGATGCGCTGCAAGTCGGGATGGCCGTCGAAGACGATCCCAAACATATCGTGCGCCTCGCGCTCCTGGTAGTTGGCCGTCGGCCACAGCGGCACCAGGCTCGGCACATGGGGATGCTCCTCATGCGCGCCGACTTTGAGCACGACCAGATGCGTGCCCACGAAGCTGCGCAGGTGATACACGACCTCGAAGCGCGGCTCGCGGCCCAGGTAGTCCACGCCCGTCACGCTGGTCAGCAAGATATACTGCAGGTCGGGGTCGTCGCGTAGAAACGCCGCGACCTCACGCAGCGCCTCGGGCCGGAGCCGGAACGCAAGATCGCCCCGGTACTCGGAGGCGTCGAGCACCGCCGAGCCGAAGCGATCCAGCACCCGTTGGCGTACTGTTGCGTTATCAAGCGCCATAGCTAGCGACTCCCTGCTGTAACGCGGCGTCCAACCTCGTCAAGGCGCAGCGCCTCGTCCGTGGTGCGCGGCGCGAGCTTCTCGCGGCGAACTTTCTCGTGCAAGAACATAATGCCGTGGATCAGCGCCTCAGGCCGTGGTGGGCAGCCAGCTACATACACATCGACCGGCACGATCTCGTCCACGCCCTGCACGACCGCGTAGTTGTTGTACACGCCGCCGCACGAGGCGCAGTCGCCCATCGCGATCACCCACTTCGGATCAGACATCTGATCGTAGAGCTGGCGCACGACCGGACCCATCTTGCGCGAGACACGGCCCGCGACGATCATCAGATCGGCCTGACGCGGCGAGGCGCGGTTGATCTCCATGCCGAAGCGCGACAGATCGTAATCGCTGGCCTGCGACGCCATCATCTCGATCGCGCAGCACGCCAGACCAAACAGCATCGGCCACATCGCATTGGTGCGGCCCCAGTTAACTGCCGCCTCAAGCGTGGTCGTGACGACACCCAGATTTCCAGCTTTTTCTTCTAATCCCATCGGAAAGCTCCCTTCTTGAGAGCGTAAAAATATCCAGCCAGCAAGATAATGACAAAGATTCCCATTTCGATCAACCCAAATACCGCCAGATCGCGGTAGATGAGCGCATAGGGCAACATAAAGATAATTTCAATGTCGAACAAGATAAAAATCATGGCGACCAGGTAAAAGCGCACCGGCATGCGCCGCATTGCCGAGCCGATCGGGTTCATGCCCGACTCGTAGGGCATCAGCTTACGCAGCGAGCCGCGCTTAGGCCCCAGCAGATACGATAGTCCGATCACCACAAACGCGAGCACGGTAGTCAATACAAAAAGAATCAAAATCGGTAGCCAGGGAGTCAAAGATTCCATCACGCATGCTCCGCTTAAGACAAGCATTAGCCGCCTCACGAACGAGCCGGCTTCATTGCCAGGTGAATTATAACCTCGTCCGAGATTGTGTCAAGATGCACAATCTTCTAATAGTTTGCTGAGAGCCCATCATGGAACATGCCACGGATTCATACCTGTTTGATGATTGCTACTACAACGTAAATGCGTCATTAAAGAACAAAAAGACCAGCCTCACGCTAGTCTTTGTTGAGATAATTAGAAGAAGCTACTCACTAGTATAACTTGGTCTTCTTCTCCTTCCAAAAGGTTTCCCAGCTTGTCCGTAAGAATCGGAGCGCTTCCTCCGGTGTACTTTGCTGTATAGGCATCTGCCATTGCATAATCAAAAACTCTATAAACTCTTCCACACTAAGACGCCGCGTAGGAAAATGAAGTGATGGTAACTGATCACCACCATAGACTTCTCGATATAACTCATAGAGGGAACTCGTAGCGTTAATATGCATGTGAGCCAATGGATAGGAGTAATCAGGATCATCAGCTTTTTCTGGCTCATAGTCGTAGCGAACAAACCAATCAGTATCAATGTTTGAGCCTAGAATCAAAGCATAGGAATATTGAAGTGTTGTAACCTTATACTTACTATCAGGGTTAGGCCCAATACGTTGGAAGATACGAAGTAAGCACCCATTTGCTAAAGTCGCATAACGACCCCTAAACGAAATGAGTGCTGTATCTGGTTTTGATATCGTACAAGTTAACGGACTGTTCGGACAAATGGTCTGAGTAAGAAGTGAACTGAAGTAGCTTGTAAAAT
>JAFAYS010000849.1 GCA_019240175.1 Chloroflexota bacterium
CATCGATCTGAACCGCAAGCGGCAGCTGAAGCGGCACTGTCGAAATGATCAGATCGGCGTTAGCCAGGCGCTGCGCGGTCAGATCGCGCAGTGAAACGACCTCAAAGGTGCCGAGATGCGGAAAACGCACTTTGAGCCGCGCCACCAGCAGCTGTGTCGTGGCCATGCCGCTGGGACAGCAGATCAGCACGTGCTGAGGATGGGTTGGCCGCTCACGGATCGCCGCCGCGCGCACCAGCAGCACCAGATTATGCTGCTCAGCCGGCGGCAGGATGCAGCCCGCTCGCTCCGCCACGATCTCCGACAGCCGCTCCGCGACGCCGCGCTCGAAGGCGAACTGCTCAGCGCCAAGCTCGTCGTGCGCGATGCGGGGTGCCCACAGGCCAAAGCGCTGCCGCACACAGGCCGGGACAATATGCGCCTCCAGGCCATCGCGCAAAATGTGGTCGTCGGCCAGTGACGGCGCGTGGTAGGCGGCGGCAATCTCGCGCATCAGCACCGCGATCAGCTCGGCAAACTCGTCGTTCACCATCAGATCAGGCGAAGAGCCACTTTCACGCGCCGCCGACAAAAGATACATCGCCAGCGCGGCACTCTCGCTCAGCAAGCAAGCCTCGGCGATCATCGGCAGCATCCGTCTGGTCAGACGCAGCGCGAGCTTCCAGATCGGACGTTCATGCAGCCAGCGCTGCCGCTCGGCGTTGGCAGGCAGACAGCGCCCGGCGACCACCCGCTCACGCTGGATCGCAAAAGCCAGCGCCATCTGCAGCACAGTCTCATCGGTAAAGCGCGCGCCGGCCTCAGCCTCGGCAGCCGCCACATACTGCATCGCCGCGCCGACATCCCAGCGCTGGACATGGTCGGCAATACGCTTGATCGCCGGCAGCAGCGCGGCATCTCGCGACGGGAAAAAGATCAGTCCCTGCGTATGCGAGACCGCAAATAAGCGATCGGAGAAGGGCGTATCGCCCCACAGCAGCGCGGCCAGCGCCTGACGCTGCGCCAGCTCGTCGTCGATCAGCCAGCAGCCGTAGTTGGGGCGTCGCTCCAAAAACAGCTCGAACGAGCCGAACCAGTGCTCGACCACATCGAGATCTTTGAGCAAGGTCGTGCGCGACACGTCGACCAGCTGCTGAAGCTGATACAAAATGCTGGGCTCACGAGTTGTCAGCAGCTGAAGCGCCAGGATCTGCTGACGCTGGCCGGCGGTCAGCACCAGCTGGAAGCTGCGCTCCGAGGTAAGGGCGTTAAGCAGCGTTTGCTTTTGTTCGGACGAGCCCACCACGCGCACGCCGATGCCGGGCGTTTTCGCCAGCTGCGCGCCCCGCTGATGCAGCCAGCTTTCAAGCGCGCGCAGGCTGTACTGCACCTGCCGCGCCGTCATGCCCACTTGCTGGCCTAGCTCGGTCAGGCCCAGCGGCGCATCCGCCGTGAGCAAGGCGCGCAGCATATCACGCTGAATTGTGGTGAGCGCGACCATGCTAAGAACCTAGAACCCAGAACCTAGAACCTAGGAGACCACGCGCCAATTGCTGCATCCACGCCATGTGCCACCTCGCATACCAGGAGCAGCGCTCTGGTCTTGTACGATTGTAGCATCGTGATCAATAGCTCGGGCTTCCAGCTCCAGGCGATCATGTGACGCGTCTCGTTACTACGGAGCCATACACGGCGGAATAATCAGATCCATTTCAGCTAGCCGCTATCTTGAAACCTGCAACGTTTTCTTGGATCTGGAACCCATGTATTTGACAGCCTCGCTATAATGACAATTCCATCGTTCCTATGAGGAGACCAGCATGTTTTCACGGAAGACCCCACCAGCATCCTCGGCCACCGATTCGCTGACCTCACAACCCGCGCAGGCAGACCTACCGACCTCACGCCGTGGATTTTTGAAACGCATGTCCCAGATGGGCGCGGCGCTTGGGCTGGGCATTGCCGGTGTGGCTGCTAGCTCTAAACCGGCTTATGCCTGCACCGCCTACGAGTATGAATATAAGTATGAGTTTGGCGCTTGTGGTGGTTGTAATGTTAGTTTCCAAGTGGGACACTTTCGCCGCAGGTATAGCCGTCAGTGCCGGTTTTGTGGAACAACCAAAGACTGTACCGCGTGGGCGCTGGTCGATCGTGAATGTGTCCTGTGCTAGCA
>JAFAYS010001034.1 GCA_019240175.1 Chloroflexota bacterium
GGAGTCACGAACAGTGCGATCAGCAGCGCCACCAACACATAGCGGAACAGCGTACCCAGGCAGGAGCCGATTCGTCGCATTCGAGCCACCTTTCGCGCCGGGAGTCAGCGCGGCGATGGTGCCGGTAATCTCAGGGGGTGCTTACAGCTTCCAGTCGCTCTGATGGCGCGGCGATCGATGCAGGGGCACGCTTTGTCGCCAGCGTATCGACCAGGCCAAGCATCAGCCAGAAGCTAAAGGCCAGATCCGGCACGAAATAAAAATTATCGACCAGGCCATGCGTCAGCGCCGCCGCCATGCCCGCGATCAGACCCAGCACCAGCGCGCCGTCGCGGCCCGGCAGCCCGATCAAGCGCCGGCTGCGCCAAAAGAAGTGTAGCACGAGCCAGCCAACGACGAGCAAGCCCAGCGGGCCGAGCCGTACCAGCAGATCCAGGATCAAATTGTGCGGATGCGAGGCGTACTGCTCATTGGTTGTGCGCGCCGCCGGATCGATGTAGCGATCGCCAAACTCGGGCGCGGTGCGGTAGTGGTAGAACTGATCCAGCCCCACGCCGGTCAGTGGATGATCGCGCCACATGTTGAGCGCCGAGCTCCACAGCTCCACGCGCGCGCCCGACGAGCCGCCCAGCGGATTGAGCCGCTCGATGCCCAGCACGAGTCCGAGCGCCAGCACACCCAGCGCGCCCAGCACCGCCAGGCCCAGCAGCGGCGATCCCAGCGCGTGGCCCTGGCGTCGCAGCAGGAGCCCCAGCAGCACCAGCCCCACGAACGCGCCAAGAAACGCACCTTTCGAGAACGTTGCGCCGAGCGCCGCGAGACACAGCAGCGCGCCGCCGCCCAGAATCCACGCCCGCCGATCCAGCCCTGGCAGCGCGCGGCCACGCAGCGTGACGCCCAGCAGCGCCAGCGCGGCCCAGACCGGCCACACGCGATCGAGCGCCAGCGCCAGGTTGTTGGGATGGCAGTAGACCGAGCTGATGCGCCGCAGTCCGCCCTCGGCCAGCACGACCCGCTCACTGAAGCACTGGCCCTGGGGCAGCAGTGCCGCCAGATCCAGCCCGCCCAGCTGCAAGATCCCGATCGCCGCTACCACCGCGCCGGTGATCAGCCAGGCGCAGATCAGCCGCCAGCGATCGACGGCCTCGCGGCTCCAGAAGCGCACCAGACCATAGAAGAGCAGCGGCTCGACGATCAGCCAGCGCCACTCGCGCAGCGCCGCGCCACGTGAAGCCGCCACGGCTACGCCTAGCGTGCCGAGCAGCCCAAACAGCAGGATCGACCACAGCGGCGACGAGATCGCCAGCGTATCGCGCAGGCGGCCTCTGAGGTCACGCCAGGGCATCAGTCGCAGCAGCACGATCGCCGTGCCCGCCAGCACACAGAGCAGCACAAACTCGTGAGCGGGCATGAAGTAGCCCGATGGTCGCGACAGGCCGAAGCGTGCGTCCCAGACGCCTTTGGGTGCCAGATACAGCGGCACGCTGGCCGGCACAAAGAGCAGCGCCAGCTTGGGCCGCAGTAGCGCCAGTACAAAGAAGATCAGACCGCCCAGCGCGGTGATCGGCAGCTGGGGCGAGCCGAAGTAGAAGAGCAGCAGCGCCAGCCCTAGCAACACGAGCATCACGCGATCGTTGGGGATTGGGACGCGACTCAGCGCGCTCGATACGCGGCGCTGAAATCCTTGGCGGCGTGGGCGGCTGCGCGTCTCAATGATCGCCAGCACGGCAGCCAGCGCCGGTAAAAGCCATACGCTCGCCGCGACGAGCAGGCCGGCGCTGATCAACGGTGCCGCCGTCGCCAGGACATTGCGCTGCGCTGGGACGAGCTGGTTCTGTGGTTCGCCGAAAAACGTTTTGATGCGGTTGTAGGCCGGTAGCGGATTGAAGTCGAAGTCGACCAGCTGGAAGAAGGGCGTCGGATCGTTGGGATTGGGCGGTTCGCCACCCCAGCGAAACATCCAGATGCACATCGGTCCCATCCAGGGCCACTCTTGCTGCGCGCGCTGCATCGCCTGCACCAGATACTCGCCCTTGACTTCTTCGGAGACGGGCTCGCCCCAGGTCAGCGCGGCAGGCCCGATCGATTTGGGCGCGCTGTTCCAGCCGAGCTCGCTGACCCAGATCGCCTTGCGCTCGTCGCCGTTGCGCACCATGATCTCACGCAGCAGCACCACGCGCCCGACGTCGGTCTTGGTTTCGATCGGACGCAGCGGCGAGCTGCCGGGCCGCACATAGCGATGCTCGGTCGGCGGCTGGCCCAGGCCGTAGAGCTGCGCCGACATAATGTCGAAGTGCTCGCGACCACCAGCGTCGTACACGCCCTGCAAATAGTCGAGATCGTTCACGCCGTCGCCGCGTCCGTCGGTGGGCGAGAGCGCCGGAAACATGATCACGGCCTCGGGGTTAACGTTCTTGATCGCCGTGCGCGTCAGCCGCAGCATTTCGACCAGCTCCGCCGGCTCCTGGCGATGGTAGTTCCACTCGCCCGGTAGATTCGGCTCGTTCCAGATCTGGAAGAAGCGCAGCTGCTGGCGGTAGCGCCCGGCCACGATCGCCGCGAAATCCGCGAAGTCCTGAAGCTTGTCGGGCGGCCCGGTCACGCGTCGTCCATCGGCGGCAGCGGCCTGTACCTCGGGCGTAGCGCGGAAGCCTGCGCGTGCCCAGTCGGGCGGGCTGTCGAGCCTGACGATCAGCTCAAGGCCGTTGCGCTGCGCCTCGCCCACAATGTAGTCGTACTTGGCCCAGGCGTCCGCGCCGCTGTGCCGGCAGTCGCGAAAATCGTGCTTGCCGCAGATCTCGATGTCTTCCCAGGGAAACTGCACTCGCACCCAGTGGATGCCGGCGTCGGCGATCATCTCGAAGGTGCGCTTGACCTTGTTGTCGGGGATCACCGAACCGTCGGCGTTAAAGATGACCTCGGCGTGCAGTAGATAGGCATTAATGCCGCCGCGCGGCACGTCGGTGAACGGAATCGACGTGGCTGGCGGCGGAGTCACGCCCCGGTTGGCGGCGTTGTCCCACCACAGGCTGCCCGCGAAGAGCAGCGCCGCGCAGCTGAGCAGCAGCAGACGCAGCCCGGCGCGGATGATCGTTGAGCGAAGTGATGCTGGTTTCACATGGCTACTATATCAGAAGAACATTAGTCCCGAATGATGAACGGCTGAAAGGATAGCGGAAGATCGAACCATCAGCCGCGCAAAAATGTGCCACAATCCCTGGCATGTCGGGCGCTCCGTCTCAGCGAGAGGCATCGGCGGGTGACTCCGCCCTGCGCGCCCACGCGACGAATGTTACCGACATCGCCACGAGGTTGCTTGTATGGCTCAAAAAACTCATTCTTCCGACTGGGATCGCCTCTTTAATCCCAACGCTCCCCGGCGTCGCGGCCCGATCGCGCTGTTCATCACCGTGTCGCTGGTGATCTGCTTCCTGGGCGTGGTCATGCTTGGCTCCGGCTTCGGCGCGAACAAATACGGCGAGTACATCGAGGCGCGGGCGCTGACCGCCACGCCGCTCTGGAAAGAATATTATGCGCAGCAGACCGCGACCGCGCAGGCCCAGCAGGTGACGCCGGTTGCCCAAGCGCCCGCCGAGACGCGTGCCAATGTGGTCAACGGCGGCAACCTGCGCTCGGAGCCGCGCATCGCGCCCGAGACAATTGTCGGGCAGGTTGCGCCGGGCGAGGTGCTGGTGCTGCTGGAAAATCGCACCGTCGATAACAGCGTGTGGCACCGCGTGCGCGTGGTGGAGCCAAAGGGCGGTCTGAGTGCCGGCACCGAGGGCTGGATCAACGAGACGCTGCTCAAGTAGCCGACGCTACACAATTTATCGCATAAGGCACGCCACGCGCGTGCCTTTTTGTATTCACCACGCGCTTTTCTCGGTTTTCATCAGTGAATATGGTGTTTGCCTCATATTCGCGGCGGTTAATCTGCGATTTTTTGCTGCGCTTGCCGCGCAAACCTGTATAATATGG
The DNA here is from genome assembly GCA_019240175.1 of Chloroflexota bacterium. GTDB lineage: Bacteria > Chloroflexota > Chloroflexia > Chloroflexales > Kallotenuaceae > LB3-1. Next base: position 3,979 of record JAFAYS010001034.1, read on the forward strand.
GTTAAGACACACGCTTGTCGTAATCTGTTTGATGGCGTCGCCCGTCGCTAGAAAGAACCGTCTATGGCTCCGGCTGCGGCCAATGCAGCGAAAGTTCAGCTCGTCAACGGACGTTTGCATGAGGTCTACGGCCCTCGTGAGCGCTACAGCGCCCGCGATCCGCTGGAAGAGTTGATCCTGACGATCTTGTCGCAAAATACCTCCGATCGCAACAGTGGCCGCGCCTGGCGCATTCTTCAGTCGCGCTATCGCACGTGGGACGAGGTGCTGGCGGCGGAAACCAGCGAGCTCTACGACGCGATCAAATCGGCGGGTCTCGGCAACATCAAAGCGCCGCGCATCCAGAACGTGCTACACGAGATCCTCGATCGGCGCGGCTCGTTCGATCTGCATTTTCTGCGCGATCTGCCGCTGGCTGAGGCCAAGCGCTGGCTGACGTCGCTGCCGGGCATCGGGCCGAAAACCGCAGCCTGTGTGCTCTGCTTCGCCTGTGACATGCCCGCGCTGCCGGTCGATACACATGTGCATCGGGTTTCGCTGCGGCTGGGCTTGATCGGCCCCAAAGTTGGCGCGGATGCCGCCCACGATCTGCTGGAACAGGCCGTGCCGCCGGAGGACGTGTACGCTTTTCATGTCAATATGATCCTGCATGGCCGGCAAATCTGCCATGCGCAGCGGCCCGAGTGTGGTCGCTGTCCGCTTGCCGATCTGTGTGATTATTATGCAGCGCCGCGTGCTCAGCCGGCGGTCTCCACGATCGGAGGTTGAGCGTGCGGCGCTCTTTGAAGGGCAAAGTTTGCCCACATCGAAGCTATGGAAACGATCGTTTTTATTCATAATCGCCTGAGCGTGACAATGCTCTTGTTTATGGTGGCGCTGGGCCTGTGGGGCCTGTGGAATTTTCTGCGCGGTGAAGGCATGACCGGCTCCTACTGGGGCGGCCTGGCGATCGGCGAGGGGCTGGTGGTGGCGCAGGCGCTGCTGGGCGTGCTGCTGTATATCCTCGGCGGCGCTCCGGCGCGTGGAATTTTGCACATTCTCTACGGCGTCGTCGCGCTGATCTCGATCCCGGCGGCGTTCTCGTTTACACGTGGCCGCTCGACGCGCTACGAGACGTTGATCTACGCGATTATCGCGCTGTTTCTCGCCGGCGTGTCGATTCGTGCCCGTTTGACAGGTGCTGGATACTAGCGGCACGGCGCTTGGTGCGGCAGTCCACTTAACAGGTTAATGATCTTTGATTTAGTAGCCGACATATAGTTCAGTGTCCCGATCGGCAAAAGGTCGCTGGTCATACCAAAATTGTGGACTTATGGTTTAACCAAAAAAAGATCGTATCGCGATACAAAGGTTTGAGCGAACATTGTCCGCTGGTACACTACAGGTCAACCTGACGATCAACCTGCTGTGTCCCATGCCGATCCTGGTTTTAAGGTAATCCAGTGCTCTGTTCGTAGGCATTGGTTCGTTCTTGGAGCAGAATAGTATGGCTGCGCACCGTCCTGCACTGCCTACGCACGTGACACTGCTCAACTCATCTTTGCCGGGTGGCGCGCTATCCCCCGACGATGCCGATCCCCTAGCCCGCCTCCTTGATGCACTGGCGTCCGCTCAGGATGTCGTCAGTCTTTGTGCCGTGCTGCAAACCTACCTTCCGAGTTTGGTGTCTCACGACTGGGCCGCTCTGTTGCTGAGCGAGCCCGATGCGCACGCGCGCGTCTGGCAGCCTGACGCGGCGACGCCGAGCCACTGGTATGCGCTTGGCGGCTGGCCTACCGCGCTGGATGAGCTGAAACATGTGGTTCAAGGGTCCAGCTTGAGCCACGCCCCGGAGTCGCTGCAACATCTTTTTCGCCTGCTGATAATTCAAGAAGGTCGCTACGTGGTCGTGCCGCTGGCGTTGAGCGAGGGCGCGGCGGTGCTGTGCCTGGGCTCGCTGGAGCCCGCAGCGTGGAGCGCCGCCGAGCAGCAGTCGCTCATGCAGATCGGCGCGAGTGTCCGGCTGGCGCTGCGACAGGTGCTGCTGACGGCCAGTATGCAGCGGCTGGATCGTAACACGCGGCTGCTTGAGGCAACGCGCGCGACGATCGCACACACACTTGAGCTCGAGCCGCTGCTGCGACAAGTCGTCGAGCAGATCGCGCTGCGCTACGGCTATCCGCTGGTCAGCCTGTATATGCTCGACGGCGATATGCTGCAGTGCAAGCATCAGATCGGCTACCAGAACGTGATTCAGCGCGTGCCGATTACCACCGGCATTATGGCGCGGGCGCTGCGCCAGCGGCAGACGATCTGCGTGACCGACGTGCGCGCGAATCCCGAGTTCATCGCGGCGATGCCGGGTGTGGTTTCTGAGATCGCCGTGCCGCTCCAATCCGAGCAGACAGTCTACGGCGTGCTCAACATCGAGTCCACGCGCGATCATCGTCTAGGCAAGCATGATCAGACCGTGCTGGAAGCGGTGGCCACTGAGGTCAGCAGCGCGATCGAGCGGGCGATCCTGTATAGCGCCACGCATCAGCAGGCGCAGCAGCTAGCGGTGATCGATCATCTGCGCGCGGCGATCGCTTCGCAGCTGGATCTTGATGCGCTGGGCATGACGATCGTGCGCCTGTTGCGGGACCAGCTGCACTTCGAGTTTGTGGCGATCCTGATGATTCAGGACGATATGCTTTGTCTGCGCGCCTGGTGCGGCACCTATCAGCGCATTCGCTCACGCATGCGTCTGGAAGAAGGCTTGAACGGCCTGGCGATTCGCAAACAGCAGCCGCTGCTGATCAAAAATGTCCACCTGGAGCCTGAGTATGTCGGCGTGGCCGATGGCATT
>JAFAYS010001107.1 GCA_019240175.1 Chloroflexota bacterium
GAGTAGCGATCAGTTCGTTGAGCATAGCTTGCTCCGACTCACGCTCGACAAAGGCCGTCACCTGAATCGGCAAGTTTGATGTGCGGCTCGTATGCGTGGGTAGCGGCAATGCAGGCTGTGACTGTGGAAGCGTTGGCAAATGATCGACGGCGAGCTGCGCACGTGCTACGCGCAGAAAGAGTGAGCGCTCTTCGCCCGATAGCTGCAAGGAAAGCGCTATACGCTCGGCCATCTCATCGGAAGGGCGTAAAACATCGGCCTCTATTTTGCGGATCGTGACTTCAGCACAGCCGACTCGTTGTGCCAGGGCAGCCTGCGTAAGATCAAGCGCTTTTCTGCGACGACGCAACCAGATCCCAAACGAATATATCTTCTCCACGCCTTTGCCCTTGCTCGTAGCCGGTGAAGTATCGATCTGAAAGAGAAAGTTTATTTGTGAAAAGGCTGATACCAGAACAGGGGTTACGATTTACTATAGCATATCACGCAGCCAGAGCTTGTGGTATCGGTTAGGGCTTTCTGTGTCAACCGACGCAGCCATTAGTACCGGCCTTGAATAGTTTACAAATCGTGCGATTAGCGCCGGATCGGAGCACAATGACGTGTACTGGCTAGATTGATCATGACGCTCGCCAATTCAAGCCAGGCTCAAGACGCTTGTGAGGACAGTGAAGCTTGAGCATTTGCCAAGCACCCACCATCTTTGCTAAGATGCAGCCGCCGACCACCGCTTCGCAACGAGAGCAGCATGGAGCTAGATCATATCTACCAGGGCGATTGCCGCGAAATCCTGGCCAGCCTGCCGGACAAAAGCGTCGATCTTATTTTTGCCGATCCGCCGTACAACCTGCAGCTTCAACAGCAACTGTGGCGTCCCAACCAGACCAAGGTCGACGCGGTCGACGACGACTGGGATCAATTTTCCAGCTTTGCCGCCTACGACGAGTTTACTCGCGAGTGGCTCAGCGCCTGTCGCCGCGTGCTGAAAGATACCGGCACAATCTGGGTGATCGGCAGCTACCACAACATTTACCGTGTAGGCAGCATCTTGCAGGATCTGGGCTTCTGGTTTCTCAACGATGTGGTGTGGGTAAAATTAAACCCCATGCCTAATTTCAAAGGCATGCGCTTCACCAACGCGCACGAGACGCTGCTCTGGTGCAAAAAATCACAGGAGCAGAAGAAATACACCTTCAACTACCACGCGATGAAGCAGTTCAACGACGAGAAGCAGATGCGCAGCGATTGGCAAATCCCGATCTGCACCGGCTCCGAGCGGCTCAAAGTCGATGGCGTCAAAGCGCACGCTACCCAAAAGCCGGAGGCGCTGCTCTACCGCGTGATCCTGGCTAGCTCCAACCCCGGCGATGTGATCCTAGATCCGTTCTTTGGCACAGGCACCACCGGCGCGATGGCCAAAAAGCTCAATCGGCGCTATATCGGCATTGAGCGTGAGGAGCGCTATATTGCCGTGGCGCGCGAGCGGATCGCAGCCATCCAGCCCGCCACCAGCGACGCCGAAATTTATGGTCAGTACGCCACCAAGCGCAGCGCGCCGCGCCTGCCATTCTCCACGCTGCTCGAATACGGCATGCTCGTGCCCGGCCAGACGCTGTATTTCAAGAAAAGCCAGCCCGCCACAATCCTGGCTGACGGCTCGCTGCGTACACCTGAAGGCGAGCGCGGATCGATCCATCGGCTCGGCGCGCATCTGGATCGCTCGGTCTCATGCAATGGCTGGACGCACTGGTTCTATCTCGCGGAGTCCGGCGAATATATTCCAATCGATGCGCTGCGCGAACAAGTGCGTCAGATCTACGCGCAATCCGCCGAGTCCGAAGAATGATCGGTGTCAGGCCGTATGCACCCAGCGGCCTTTGGCCAGGCGAGCGCGGTTGAGCAGAAAGAGCAGCGCATAGGCATAGGCATACTCGGCGGTTTCGCCCTCAAAGGCATATTCCTCATTCAGATGATTAATCGCGCAGCGGTAGCCGATCGGATTCCAGATCAGCATCAACTCGGGATTATCGCCGCGCAGTCGAAACTGGATCGCGTCGCGCAGCTGGCCCTCCGACGGCATCCAGACTACATCTGCCAGCAGCACGTTATCCAACGCCCACTCCGCGCTGCCGTGAAACATCACCGTGTACTCGCCGTTGACCGGCTGGATCAGAATCGTCTGATCGTTCAGCGTAAACACCTCGTGGGCTAGCTCGCCGCCGGGGATCATAAAACTATCGCGCTTCATGGGCTGCCAGTCGAGGCCGGCATCTTTGAGCTGCTGGGCAAGCTGAGGATCGATCATACCTCCGACTCCTCTCGTATCCAAAATACTGCACCCGCCTGAGTCGCCTGTGTTACAGCATAGTACGAAACAACGAAGCCCTCTCGCTAACGAGAGGGCTTCGACGACGTTGATGTGTGGGCGATGATTAGCGCTTGGTGTAAGTCGGAGCCTTACGCGCGCGGCGCAGACCCGGCTTCTTGCGCTCTTTCATGCGTGGATCGCGGGTCAAGAAGCCCGCTTTCTTCAGCACTGGCCGCAGCGTCTCGTCGGCATCCAGCAGCGCGCGGGCAATGCCGTGACGAACCGCCTGGGCCTGGCCGCTGTCGCCGCCGCCGCGCACCTTAACCAGCACATTGAAGGCGTCCTGGTTGTTGGTCAGCTGCAGCGGGCTCTGGATCACATGGTGCAAGAACTCACGAGCGCCGAAGAACTCCTGAGCCGAGCGACCATTGACCACAAACTCGCCCGTGCCTGGGAAGAGCCGCACCCGCGCCACGGCGGTCTTGCGGCGGCCAGTTCCCTGATAATAGCGTTTCTGTTCAGCCATGCTCAGCTCCCCTATTTAACGTTCTTTACGTTCTTGACAACGTACGTCTTCGGCATCTGCGCGGCGTGCGGATGGCGTCCGCCGTTGTAGATGTGCAGCTTCTTCAGCAGCTGACGGCCCAGACGATTCTTCGGCAGCATGCCCTTGACGGCAATCTTCAGAATGCGGTCCGGGTGTCGCTGGTGCAAGATGCGGTAGGGAGTTTCTTTCAGGCCGCCAGGATAGCCGGAGTAGCTATAGTACATTTTCTGCTCCGGCTTCTTGCCCGTGACCTCGATCTTTTCGGCGTTGACCACCACCACAAAATCGCCGTTGTCGACGTGTGGCGTGAAGGTTGGTTTATGCTTACCGCGCAGGAGCGTCGCGATCTGCGTTGCAAGACGGCCCAGAATCTGGCCCTCCGCATCAACGACATACCACTCACGCTGAATCTCGGAGGCCTTGGGGCTCCACGTGCGGTACGTTTGCGCTTTTGTTGCCATTAGTGTTTCTCCAAATAGCCCGACATTGGTCGTGCCTGCCGGTCGTTTACCCATGTCTCGGGGTACGTTACCGACATCAGATATAATCCATGTGGTGGCGCAGTCGGTCCCGCCTGGGTCCGATCGCGACTCGCAAGGATCTGCGCCACATCCTCGGCGGCCAGTTTTGCGCGGCCTACCAGCAGCAAGGTCCCGACAATTGTCCGAACCATATGTCGTAAAAAACCACTGGCCGCCAGATCAAT
>JAFAYS010001152.1 GCA_019240175.1 Chloroflexota bacterium
CAGACGATGATCGTTGGGGGAGCGATTAGGTTAATCGAGTGAGCAATCGTAGGGGCCCGTGCCCGGCTGATACGGCTCGCTGCCTTCAAGCGCCCAGGCGAAGACAAAGGCCAGCGCGTCGATGTCGCAGTCGGACAGCACGGGCTCGCCCAGATCCGGCCAGCCGTAGCCCATCAGATCCGTGCTTTCCAGGATATTCGTGGCATGACCCAGGCCGAGCGCATGGCCAAGCTCGTGCAGCGTCACCCAGCCCAGATACTCAGGATCGTACGGGTCGGCGTTGAGGCTCGGCGGCAGATCCGAGCGCACGAGAATGTTGGGGCAGCCATGGTCGCCGCAGATCGCGTAGCCGCCGAAGACCACGCCGCCGGCTGTCGGGACATAGTGCACCACAATGTCGGCGCGCTGCGCGTTCCTCACCGAGTCCGTGACATCGGTCAGCGTGATCAGCCCATCGAAGCAGTCCAGCAGCACGTCGCTCCAGGTCTCGATCGCGCCGTGGATCGCCGCGAGCTGCTCAGCGGTGGCGCGCGGATGTGCCTGCACGGCGACGGTCAGATCAGTATGATCCCACCAGTAGCCGGGGTAATAGTTGTTGAGGATAACCAGGCCCTCGGCGTTCGACTCGGGCAGGTTGCAGCTGACGTCGGCAGTGCTGCTGCCACCGGATGATTTGCGCGGGGCGGCGGCGGCTGGCAGCGTGGCGAGCAGCAGCATGCAGACGGTAAGGATGCCGAGCAAGGTTCGGTTACGCATAGCTTGATCCTCCTTTTAAGCTTTCCCCCAACGAGCGCGGAATGCATCGTTGGTTGGAGATCGATCGTGGCGATCGTCGGCTCAGCACATGTTGAAAAGCGCCGGATGGGTGGCGAGGAAGATCAGCTGCGCACGGAGAACAGCTGCTGTTTGATGTAGATGGCGGCTTAGTGCAGGTGTATAGATGCGAGGCTGGGATGAGCACATAGCTCAGTGGGCTAGAGTGTACAGCGTCCATTTGCCCGTGTCAATGATAGAACGCGGGCGCTGAAGCGTGAGGCATCTAAGCGAACAGCGGGCTGGAGATGGTATCCAACCCGCTGCCGGTAGTAACGAACGTTGTCGTGTGCTGATCATTAATCGCACGACGAAAGTCTAATGATCAGTCAACCACGACCAGATCGACGTCGATGTTGCCGCGCACCGCATTGCTGTAGGGGCAAACCTCGTGCGCCTGAGCCACAAGCTGCTCGGCGACCTCGCGCTCAAGCCCTGGCAGGCTGATCGCCAGCTTGACGCTCAGCTTGAATTTGCCGCCACCGGTGACGTTGAGGCCCACCGTGCCGGTGATGGTCGAGTTGCCGGCATCTACGCCCCGCCGCTGCCCGACCACACCAAGCGCGCTTTGAAAGCAGGCCGCGTAGCCCGCCGCGAAAAGCTGCTCAGGGTTAGTGCCTTCGCCACCGGGGCCGCCCGTGGCCGCCGGCATGCTGAGCTGAAGCGAAAGGTGTCCGTCATCCGAGGTGACCGTGCCGGAGCGGCCTCCGGTAACGGTGGCCGAGGTGGAGTAGATGGTTTTCTCGGTGCTCATGAAACTTCCTTGCAAATGTTGCTAGCTGTATTCACCAATGTGTTCGGTGTATGTAACAACAATACCACGATCTCGATCTGCGCCATGCTGCGATCGCGGCGTCAGCCACGGGATCGCCGGTAGGAACGCGTTTGCTCGTCGCGGCTGATCAATCCCTGTCCAGCAGCATGTTTGGCGCTATAATACTCCAAGATTTTTATTCGTATTAGAAAGCCATGCATGACCACTGAACCCTCTGCTGTGGGACGCGATCCGTACGCCGCGCTGCGCGTCCCAGATTTCCTCAGACTTTTATCCGGTGAATTCATCGCCTCGCTTGGCGAGCAAATGGCGACGGTCGCGCTGGGCTGGGAGCTGTACGAGCGCACATCGTCGCCGCTGGCGCTGGGCTTTGTCGGGCTGGTGCAGGTAGTGCCGGTGATCCTGCTGGCGCTGCCTGCCGGTCACTGGGCCGATCATCACAACCGCAAGCGCATCGTGCTAATGACCCAGATGGTACTGGTGCTGTGTGCCCTGGCACTGGCGCTCTGGTCGTACACCGCCGGGCCAATCTGGCTGGTATATGTGATCCTGATGGTGATCGGTATCGCGCGGGCGTTCAACGGGCCGGCAGCCGGCACGCTGGTAACGCAGGCGGTGCCGTCGGCGCTCTTCACGAACGCCGCGACCTGGAGCAGCAGCGTGTGGCAGCTAGCCACGATCATCGGGCCGGGATTGGGCGGTCTGCTCTTCGCGCTTTCGGGCAGCGCCAGCCTGATCTATGCGCTCAACGCGGGCGCGGGCATGTTGTGCGCGCTGCTGATCTGGATGATGAAGAGCCAGCAAGCGCCGCTCAGCGGCAGCCCCGCGCCGACGCTGGATTCGCTCAAGGAGGGCCTGAGCTTTGTGCGCAACACACGGGTCTTTCTGGCGGCGATCACGCTGGATCTGTTTGCCGTGCTGCTCGGCGGCGCGACCGTGCTGCTGCCGGTGTTTGCCCGCGATATTTTGATGGTCGGGCCGACCGGGCTGGGCTGGCTGCGCACAGCTCCCTCGATCGGCGCGATTCTGACCTCGCTGCTGCTGGTCTATCTGCCGCCATTTCGCCGTGCGGGCTGGGCCTTGCTCTGGTCGGTGGCCGGCTTTGGGCTGGCGACCGTGATCTTCGGGCTGTCGCAGTCGTTCTGGCTGTCGTTGCTGATGCTGGCGCTGCTGGGCGCATTCGATCAGGTCAGCGTGGTGGTGCGTACGTCGCTGTTTCTGCTGCGCACGCCCGACGCGATGCGCGGACGCGTAGGCGCGATCAACGGCATTTTCATCGGCGCGTCGAACGAGCTCGGGGCCTTCGAGTCGGGTCTCGTGGCCGCGCTCTTCACGCCGGTGATCGCGGTAGTCGGCGGCGGCATCGGTACCGTGCTGGTGGTGCTGGCGACCGCGCTGATCTGGCCCGAGATTCGCCGGCTGGGCCGGCTGGACGAGTAAGCCGCTCGCTACGCGTAGCGGCGCGTGATCCAGTCGGCGACGCAGCAGGGCTTGGTCGCGCCCTCGGCTTCGACCACCACGCCCCAGGTGATCTGCACGCCGTTGGGAATTTCGTCCAGCGTGTTGAGCGTGAAGCGCGCGCGAATGTTCGATCCGGCTGGCACGGGAGCCGTAAAGCGCACGCGGTTAAAGCCGTAGTTCACGCCCATGCGAAAGCCGTGCATCTCGATCGCCTGGCTGATCAAGGCGCTGAGCAGCGAGAGCGTTAAAAAGCCGTGCGCGATCGTCGTGCCGTACGGCGACTCGCGCTCCGCTCGCTCGGCGTCGATGTGAATCCACTGGCGGTCTTCGGTCACCTCGGCGAACTGATCGATGCGCCCCTGGCTGATCGTCAGCCAATCGCTGGTCGCCACTTCCTGCCCGATCAAACTCCGCAGCTGCTCGATCCCATGAATGTCGGTGGTCGGCATGGATTTAATCCTTTGGCTAAGGCTCGATCGCGCCCGAGAGCGGCATCTTCCACTGGCCCATCGCGTCGAGATGTTCTTCGGTGATCGTCGCGCGATGCATTAAGTGCAGCGCCCCGAGCTGCTCAACGGTAATCATAAGCCGTGCGATTGTTCCTTCCAATGCTTGACAGCGATCAGCGCTTGTTTCATTATATCAAACGCTCGTTTGGTAGCTCTGCAATCCAGCGCTGAGGAAACTATGCAGAATGCAATGCGACTGATGGCAGATTATAACTGCTGGCCCCTGTGGTGGATGAATGGCGACGGCGATATTGATCCCCACACTCTGCCACTCACGCCACAAACCATTGAACGACTCCTGCGCTGGTCAGCTACGTTTGACGCCGTTCTCAATTGGGATGATCCGCGCTCCTCAGAGTGGCCTAGCATAGAAGCCCGTGATGCGTTCTATCGCGAGGGACCTGAACTGTGGCTTGTCGTGCGTCGTGAGCTAGCCGGCTCATATAGCGTGTTCTACCAAGAGGGAGGAACGGTCTTTTATGAACCGGGTGAGTATTACAGTCAAATCCGACTCAGCGAAAGAAGCAACGCTATGATGCCTGACGACGAGGCACCAGCCCGCGTGTTTGCCCGCTACCTGGCGGCAGGCCAGCTGGCTTTTCAACGCTGTGCCGCCTGCACCGCCGCGATCTTCTACCCGCGCGTGCTGTGTCCGAGCTGCGGCGCGACCGATCTGCGCTGGGAGATCAGCAGCGGACGCGGCACCGTGTACGCTACAACCACGCTCCACTCACGCGGCGAATTTCCCTACAACGTCGCGCTGATCGATCTGGCAGAAGGATTTCGCATGATGAGCCGCGTCGAAGGCATGGAGCCGGCTGAAGTTCGCATCGGCATGGAAGTGCGGCTCAGAGTGCTGCCCGCGCAGGACGATGCCGAAGCGATCGCCGTGTTCGAGCCGTGGGAGGCAGCATAATGACCGACAATCTACGCGGCAAGGTGGCGGTGGTCGGCCTGGGCGAGGCCGGCATCGGCGCGGCTGGGCCGGGACTCACGCCGCTCGATCTGATCGGGCAGGCGACCGCGATCGCGCTGGCCGATGCCGGCCTGCACAAGCGCGATGTGGATGGGCTGTTCTCGGCCTCGGCCTATTATTTCTT
>JAFAYS010000026.1 GCA_019240175.1 Chloroflexota bacterium
CAGCGGCATCGATCGACGCGCTGCTGACCGGCACCCAGCAGATCAAGATCTTGATCACCAGCCGCACCAGGCTTCGGCTCTACCATGAGCATAGCTTTCCAATCCATCCGCTGAGCCTGACCGAGCGCAGCCGTACGCCGATCACGGTTGAGCAGGCGCTGCATAGCAACGCGGTCAAGCTTTTCGTGCGCCGCGCCCAGATGGTGCAGCCAGAATTTACGCTCGATCCCGGCAATGCCGCTGCGGTTGCCGAGATCTGCGAGCGGCTCGACGGCATGCCGCTGGCGATCGAGCTGGCGGCGGCGCGAACGCGGCTGCTGCCACCGGCGGCGCTGCTGCGGCGGCTCCATGATCGACTGGCGCTGCTCACGACGACGATCGCCGATCTGCCCGAGCGTCACCAAACGCTGCGTGCCACGCTCGACTGGAGCTACAATCTTTTGTCGCCAGCCGAGCAGGACGTTTTTATGCGGCTGGCTATCTTTCCCAGCGGCTGCACGCTCGATGCGATCGAGCAGGTGGTCGCCACACCGGAGGCCACTCCCAGCCTGGAGATCGTCGAGTCATTGCTGGACAAAAGCCTGCTCAATCAGAACAGCCGCAACGGCGAGCCCTGGCTCTCGATGCTGGAAACGGTCTACGCCTACGCGATGGAGCGGCTGACCGAGAGCGGACAGGTTGCGCAGGTGTGGGAGCGGTGCGCGCGCTACTACGTGGCGCAGATCGAGGCGCTCGAGGATGAACTGTCCGGGCCCCAGCAGGAGCAGTATCTCGCCGGTCTCGCCAGGGAGCACGATAATCTGCGCGCGATCTTGACCTGGCTGCTTGAGCGATCGGCCAGGCAGCCCAGCGATGTCGAGGCGGCGCTGCGGCTGTGCGGCGTGCTCTGGCGCTTCTGGTGGGTGCGCGGCTATCTTTACGAGGGTCGCCACTGGATGCAGCGAGCGCTGGCAGTAGCGCAGCCGGTGCCGCCCGAGATTCGTGCCAAAGCGCTGCGCGGCGCAGGCGTGCTGGCACGCGCTCAGGGCGATCTCGAAAGCGCCGAGCTGTATCTGACCGAAAGCCTGGCGCTGTGGCGCGAGCTGCAATCGCCGTCGGGCATGGCGCTGGCGCTCAATAGCCTGGGCGTGCTACTGTTTAATCAGCGAGCCTATGAGCGCGCCGAGCCATTCTTTGAGGAGAGTCGGCTCCTGCACCAAGCGCTCGGCGATCAACAGCGCGTCGCGATTGCGCTCAACAATCTGGGCAACATCGCCTTCAAGCAGGGTAATCTTGAGCAAGCCGCCGAGCGCTACAGCGCCAGCTTGCAGCTGCTGCGCGACGATCACGCCAGCCGGCAGACGGTCGCTCTGATCCAGACCAACCTGGCTGAGATCGCGCGCCTGCGTGAAAATTATGTCGGCGCGACCAGCATTTTGTACGAGAGTGCGACAATCTACTGGGAGCTTAACGAAGTCGAAGGCCTGCTGTTCTGCCTGAACAATCTGGCCGAGATCGCGCTGGATCGGCGACACGGCGAGCTAGCCGCGCGGCTGCTCGGCGTGACCGATGCCCTCTACGAGCAGATCGGCGCTGTTCGCCCGCCCGACCTCGCGATCGACTACGCGCGGCAAATCAACGCGGTCCGCAGCCTGATTCCGGATCAGGTATTCGCGGAGCACCAGCGCCAGGGCCGATCGACGACGATCGATCGCATGCTGGCAGACACAGTCGCCATCATCACGGCATAACAAGGAGCACATCATGGAAGATCAGAACACGACCACGGCGGAAGACGAGGCCAACATCACAGTCGAGATCACCAACGGCCTTGAGAACGTGTCGTTGCAGGTCAACGGCAACTCGATCGATTTCAAGAGTTACGCTTCGTTCTCAGTTCCACGCCGCACCGCGATCACGATTCAGCGCATCGGCGAAAAAGTCAGCGTCACGATTCCCAACGCGACCGACGCGACGAAGACGCCAGCCGAGGGCGTTTGTATGTGCATCTCAAGCAGCATCGCGTTTGATATCACGCCCACGTCCTCGATCAACCTTACGCTTCAGGCCGGTTATCTGCCCGGCGACGAGCGGGCTGTGCGCTGCGGCGAAGGCTTCTAGGCCCGGCAACTCATTGGACCACAGCATATGGTATCACGATCAAGCCTGGCCGATCTATACAGCCAGGCTTGATCGGAGCGCGGCACGCCCCAACCTTATCAGCTTTGACCATAACCGGATATCAGCATACAATAGCGTTTCACAGGTCGGGTATGCTAAGCTAGGAGCACAGGCCAGCCATTCGGTCCTGCTTGCTCCGTAGAGCTTGCCGGCCAACAGCTCGCTCTAGAGCAACGTCGCTTAGCCACAAGAGAAAGATTGAGCATGACAAACACAAACTACCTGGAAGGCCTGCAACCCTGGCGCTGCATCGGTCCATTCCGAGGCGGGCGGGTTGTCGCTGTGAGCGCGGACTACCAGCACTCGCACATCTTCTACTTCGGCGCGTGCGCTGGCGGCATCTGGAAAACCACCGATGCCGGAACGTACTGGCAGAATGTCTCCGACGGCTTCTTGAACACCTCGGCGATCGGCGCGCTGGCGGTTGCGCCCTCCGACTCGCAGGTGATCTATGCCGGCACCGGCGAGACCACCATCCGCATTGATGTTTCCCACGGCGACGGCGTGTACCGCTCGACCGACGCGGGCAAAACCTGGTCGCACGTCGGCCTGACCGATACGCGCCACATCGGCAAGATCCGCGTGCATCCGACCAATCCCGATCTGGTGTATGTCGCGGCGCTGGGCCACGCGTTCGGCCCCAACAGCGAGCGCGGCGTGTACAAATCCGAGGACGGCGGCCAGAGCTGGCGGCAGGTGCTCTTCAAGAGCGAGAAGGCCGGCGCGGTCGATCTCAGCCTCGACGAGACCAACCCACGTGTGCTCTACGCCGCGATCTGGGAAGCCTATCGCAGCTTCTCGCAGATCTCAAGCGGCGGCCCCGACAGCGGCCTGTGGCGCTCCACCGACGGCGGCGAGACCTGGACCGACCTTTCGCAGAAGCCGGGCTTGCCCAAAGGCACGCTCGGCAAGATCGGCGTCGCAGCCTCGCCGGCGCAGGCGGGCCGCGTGTGGGCGCTGGTCGAGCACCAGCCAAACGGCGGCCTCTACCGCTCGGATGACGGCGGCGATAGCTGGGAGCTGGTCTGCGGCAACCAGAATCTGATCTCGCGCGCCTGGTACTACATGCATGTCACCGCCGATCCGCAAGATCCCGACACCGTGTATATCAACAATCTGAGCCTGTGGAAATCAACCGACGGCGGGCGCAGCTTTGTCGAGATCGGCACGCCCCACGGCGACAACCACGACCTGTGGATCGACCCGCGCAACCCGCAGCGGATGATCCAGGCCAACGACGGCGGCGCGTGCGTCTCGTTCAACGGCGGCGATACCTGGTCGACGATCTACAACCAGCCGACCGCGCAGTTCTACCACATCGCCACCGACAACCGCCCGGCCTACACGGTCTTCGGCACCCAGCAGGACAACAGCAGCATCGCGGTGCCCAGCCGCACCCATCGCCCGGCGATCGTGTGGGGCGACTGCTACCAGGCCGGCACCGGCGAGAGCGGCTACATCGTTGTGCGGCCCGACGATCCCAACATCGTATATGTCGGCGCGATCGGCAGCTCGCCCGGCGGCGGCAACTGTTTGCAGCGCTACGATCACCAGACTAAGCAGATCCGCCTGATCACGACCTGGCCCGAGGTCATGTCGGGCTACGGCGCGATCGAGGATCGCTACCGCTTCGCCTGGACGTATCCGATTGTGATCTCGCCGCACGATCCCAACATCCTGTATGTCGGCGGCAACCGCGTCTTCAAGACCACCGATGAAGGCCAGAGCTGGACGCCGATCAGCCCGGATCTCACCCGCGCCGATCCGACCACGCTTCAGCCGACCGGCGGCCCGATCAATCGCGACTCGATCGGTGCCGAAACCTACGCCACCGTGTTTGCCTTGGTCGAGTCGCCGCACGAGCCCGGCGTGCTGTGGGCCGGCTCCGACGACGGCTACCTGCACATTTCGCGCAACGGCGGCGAAAACTGGGACAATATCACGCCGGCGGAGATGCCCGAGTGGATGATGATCAGCTGCATCGAGCTGTCGCCCTACGACAAGGCCACGGCCTACATCGCCGGCACGCGCTACAAGCTCGACGATTATCGCCCATATCTGTACAAAACCAGCGATTACGGCCAGAGCTGGCAGAAGATCGACGCGGGGATTCCTGAGCACGATTTTACCCGCGTGATTCGCGTCGATCCTGAGCGGCAGGGCCTGCTCTATGCGGGCACCGAGACCGGCCTGTACATCTCGTTCGACGACGGCGCGAACTGGCAGCGCTTCCAGCTCAATCTGCCGGTCACGCCGATCCATGATCTGCTGATCAAAGACAGCGATCTGATCGCCGGCACGCATGGCCGCGCGATCTGGATTCTGGACGATCTAACGCCGCTGCGCCAGCTTCAGGATTCAAACCTGGCAAGCGCCGCGCACCTGTTCACGCCGCGCCCCACGATCCAGCAGGTAGCGTCGATCGACTGGACCGGCAGCAATCCCGGCAAGAATTACCTCAGCAGCAGCGGCGGAGCATTTGTAACCAAGAAAACGCCTGAAAACGCCACGCTGCGCAGCTTCCTGGACGCCGGCGCGAATCCACCCGACGGCGTGATCGTGACCTATCATCTCAACGCCGCGCCAGGCGAGCCGATCAGCCTATCGTTCCGCAACAGTTCCGGCGCGTTGATCCGCACCTTCACCAGCCGCAACCCCGCAGGCGACGAGCAGAAGGCCGAGCAGAAAAAGGACGATCCGAGCGAGAACGAGCTGAAGATCAGCGCCACCAGCGGCTGGAATCGCTTTGTCTGGGATATGCGCCACGGTCCGGCCACAGCGGTCGAGGGCTTGGAGCCCGACGAAGATCTCACAGTCGCCGGGCCGCGCGTCGCGCCGGGCACCTACCAGGTCGAGCTAACCGTTGGCGAGCAGAAGCTCAGCGAAACCTTCGAGATCATCTGCGATCCGTCAGCGCCCGCCGCGCAGGAGGATTTGCAGGCGCAGTACGATCTGCTGCTACAAATCCACGAGCGCATCGACCAGACAAACCGCGCGATCAACCGGATGCGCGATCTGCGCCAGCAGCTCGACGGCTGGTCCAAGCGCGTGGAAGGCCGCGATGGTACGGCGGCGGTTGCCGAGGCGGCCACGGCGCTGAAAGAGCGCGTGCTGGAGATCGAAAAAACGCTGCTGATCCCCCACATGCGCTCCGGCTGGGGCGATAAGCTCAACGCCGGCGCGCGACTGCTAGAGCAGATCACCGCGCTGCCGGCTGTGATCGCGCTGGGCAACTACCGCCCCACCGATCAGGCGTACGAGGCCTTTGAGCATTTTTCGGGCAAGATCCAGACGCAACTCGATCGGCTCGATCAGCTGATCGAGAGTGAGATCCCGCAGCTCAACGCCACGATCGCCAAGGCCGGGCTGGGCGCTGTCGAGCCGCGAGCTATGCGTGCGCCAACCGAAGCCGAGACCGCCGCAGCCGCGCAGCCGGCATCACCGACGATCACCGGCATGGAAGGCTCGGAGGGCAGCCCAACTGTCGGCCCGCTCGGTCCCGACTCCGACAGCGGCGTCTAGTTTTTGAGCAATGCAAGATTCTTTCGATCAACTAAGGAGACACGCATGCATGAACTTCTTCCGGTCGCGATCGGCGTTATCATTGGGCTGGTCGTGCAGCAGATCCACAGCACCGCGCGGCGCACGATTGCGCTGGTTGTGCTGTGTCTGCTCGGCGGCGCACTGGCCAGCTACATCAACGGCGAGATCGGCATCAGCCTGGCCTTCGTCTCGTTCGATGCGCTCCTGGTCTGGGGCGGCGCGCTCGTCGTAATGCTGATCAGCACGCTCTGGCAGCGACGGCGCTCAACTGTACGCTAGCCGATCCCGGTAACACAAACGGCACGCGGCGTGATTGCTGCGTGCCGTTTTTATTGTTGAAGCCCTCGGGTGCTATGCTTTGTGCGCAATTGATACGGGTGTTAGCCTGCCGTAGTGATAATCGTCAGTCCTTCGACTGACTGAAAGTCGCCTGGATTATGCGTCACCAGTGGAAGCTGGTGATGTAGCGCGGTCGCTGCAATCCACGCATCTTGTACCGAAATCGGTTGCCCTGCACGTTGACATACGGCTCGTAGATTGCCCCATACCCGGCACACTGCACTATCAAAAGGGACCACTACGTAGCTTCGGAGATGTGTTTCAAGCTGGTAGACACGCTGTTGCCCCCAATTACGAACTGCCACTCACTGATATAGTTCAGCTACCGTCATAAACGATATAGCAAGTGTCTGTCCATTCAAGCGGGGAGCGTAGGCTAAGGCCCGTGTATCGCGCTTGAACACATACGAGACAATATTCGTATCAACGAGCAACACACTCATGCAGTAGATGACCGATCCGCTTGTCGCTGTCCGTAGATGTACGCGATCATCTCATCAGCCGATTCATCATCAGCTGCCTCATCAAACGCAAGCTGCATGATGTCCCGTACAGGCATGACGACTTGGGCTTGAATAAGTTGGCTAATGGATTGAGGCTGCCAGAAATCATTTGTTGAAAGCGGCTGTTGGTAGCTTTGGCGTAGAAATTGTGAGACAGCGCTAATCAGCTCCACCTGTTCTTGGGGCGACAATGTTTGTGCCTCACCGATCAGTTGCTGCAAACCAATTGCCATGTCTAAATCCTTCGCTTGCTCATCTCAACCTATAACAAAACGTTTCATGAACACTATAGCACACTCCTCATTGGCAAAAAAGCGCCCTACCCCGGCTTAGGCACGTACTGGTAGCCCTGACCGCGCACATTCTGAATATAATCCCAGGCTGGATCGAGATCCTGGATCTTGTTGCGAATGCGATGGATCGCGGCCTC
>JAFAYS010000069.1 GCA_019240175.1 Chloroflexota bacterium
CCGGTCGAGGTGGTGCAGTTCGGCTGGCGCATTCCCGAGGCCGCGCTGCGACGACTCGGCAGCCAGCCTGCGCTGCGCATGGACGGCGCGCAGCCGTTTGTCACCGACGAGGGCAACTTCATCTTTGACGTGCCCGTTGGTCTCATCCACGATTCCAGGCAGCTCGACGCGTCGCTGCGGGCGATTCCGGGCGTGATGGATCACGGCCTGTTTATTGGGCTGGCGGATCACATGATCGTCGGTGGGGCGGACGGCGTGCGCGAGCTGTAGCCGCCTAAATATAGCGCATGGACAGGATCGGCGTGGCCTGCAAACCCGATGCCGATCTCGGGATGCCGCCTGATGATCTGCCCTCGCTCGGCCTTGTATGCTGGACGGGAAGTCACGTGCAAGGAGGATCGAACGATGATTGATGCAGCAGCGCAGATCGGACAGCAGCGTGAGCGCTGGGTCTATGTTGGCCTGATGTGTTCGGCGGTCTTGTTGTTAGCTATCGGTATGCTTGGTCTCTGGTTTCTGCGCCAGCCGGACACGCGACTGCGCCTGGGGAATGCCAATCTGCTTGGCGTAGGATTGCCGGTTGCCGTTAGGCCCGTGTCGCGCGCCAACCAACAAGATAACAGCTCCTGGGTGACAAACCTGCCCTTGTATCTCGTGCGCCCAGCCCCAGCTGAGATCCTGGTCTTTGTGCAGCACGATCCGCGTAGCGGCTGCCTGATCTCGTGGCAAATTCAAGAGCGGCGTTTTCTTGATCCTTGCCACGGCTCGGCCTACACCATCACCGGCGAATATGTGCGTGGCCCGTCGGGTCGCGATCTGAAGCGCGTTCCAGTGCAGATTTCACGCGATGGTGAGATCATGCTCAGCAGCCAAGCCCTGAATGCTGATCTCGCGCGCTGGTCTCGTTGATACGAAAGGGTTGATGACGTGACGCTTGCAGGGGAAAATCGGCTGGATCAGCAGATCCGGTTTATCGTGGAGCTGGATCAGCTCAAGCTTGTTTTGCGCCAAACGCTGTTGATCGATGGCTCGCGCCGTGAGAACACCGCCGAGCACTCCTGGCATCTGGCCACGATGGCGCTCACGCTGTTTGAGTACGCGCCGCCAGAGGTAGATCTGACGCGCGTGCTGAAGATGCTGGTGCTGCACGATATCGTCGAGATTCGCGCCGGCGACACGTTTTGCTACGATGCGGAAGGCAATCTCGACAAGGCGGCGCGTGAGCAGGAGGCCGCCACCTATCTCTACGGGCTGTTGCCCGCCGATCTCGGCGACGAGATGCGCGGCCTGTGGGAAGAGTTCGAGGCGGGACTGACGCCAAGCGCGCGCTTTGCTAACGCCCTGGATCGACTCCAGCCCTTGCTGCATAACTATCGCACCGACGGCGGCACGTGGCGCATTCACCAGATTACGCGTGAGCAGGTGCTGCGCCGCATGAGCCCGATTCAGGAGGGAGCGCCAGCGCTGTGGCCCTACGTGCTGCGCGTGATCGATGACTCATGCGCGCAAGGATTTATTCTGCCGTAGATCCTGGAAGGCCCAGGGAGCCAGATCGCTCCGGCTCCCGTCGGTAGACATTGCCTAGGGGTTGAGTGTCAAGCCCACAACAACTGGATCATGATCCGACGAGCGGTACGGATCGGCGCTATAAAGGCTGCTGATCTGGCCGCTCGTTTTGAACTCGGTGTTGTAATCCAGCACGATCGGCTCGTCGGCGTTGATGTGCCACTCGGTCGCGGCGACTACCTGCGCTGCCAGGCTGCTTGTCGCCAGCGCGTGATCCAGATAGCCGGCCTGGCCCTCGAAGACATACGAGTAGGCGGTCAGGCCCAGGTCGCGCTCGATCAGGTTGGTGTAGCCGGCGCTCTTGATCGCGGTGATCGGGTCTTCCTTGGCGTACGCGTTGAGGTCGCCGACGATCAGGAAATCCGCGTCGCCGCTGGCTGTGGGATCGGTCGCCAGCCACGCTGTCAGCGCGTTGGCCGCGCTCACACGGGTCTGATTGCAGTTGCCCTGACCGTCGCCGGTGTCGGGATCGCCGGTGCAGGCCGAGCCTTTGGATTTGAAGTGGTTGATGGCTACGGTTAGCTTGCCGCCGGTCGCGATCTGGCGGAAGGTCTGCGCCAGCGGTGCTCGGTTCTGGGTTGCAAACGCGCCGTCGGTCTTGATTCGGGCCGCGCCGACCGGCTGCACCGTTTCCACGCGGTAGATCAGGCCCACTGTGATCTCGTCGCTGCCGATCTGGCTGACGCCCGGATTGATGAAGGCGTAGCTGGTGCCGGCGGGCGCGCGGCTGTTCAATCCGTTGAGTAGATCCCCGATCGCGCTGCTGCTGCCGTAGCCGTCGTTTTCCAGCTCGATCAGGCCGACAATATCCGGGCGCATCGCCAGAATCGCGCTGAGGATCTTGTCGCGCTGGCGGGTGAACTCGGTGGCGCTGCTGGCTCCACGGCTGGTCGGGAAGGTCGGGCCGTTGAAGTAGTTCAGCACGTTGAAGCTAGCGATACGCAGCGAGCCGCCGACGCTCGGATTGGCAACGCGCGGGTTGGCGTTCGTCCAGCTTGGCGTTGCCGTGGCTTGCACACGATACAGATTGTTGGCGTAGTCGAGCACGCCCGTCAGTCCGGCGATCGTCGCGCCGCTGCGCAGGGTGTTGGCCGCCGTCAAGCTTGGCGCGGGAAACTCGATCGGATCGGGGTTTTGCGCGGTGCTGCCGTCGTCCAGCGTGATGCGCTTGAGATTGTTCTGAGCTTGCAGCGCGATCGCCGCCGAGCCGGGCGTGGTGACGTTAGTCGGCGTCCACAGGCGCTCGGAGGCCAGCTCGATCTCGCCGTAGCGACCCAGCGTGTAGTTTTCGATCACATACAGCGTCTGCGCAAACGTGACGCGCATGTTCTCGTATTTTTCCAGGTCCGTCGTCGCGGCGACCGGCAGCGACAGATTGACCGGCGTGATTGTCGGCGCGCTGCCACAGATCGTGACGCTTGCACTACCAATCTGCGTGCGCGCTCCCGACTCGGCCACGGTGCCTGTGATCTGCACGGCATTGCCCGCGCTCACCGCGATCGTCGAGGCCACAAAGATGCCATCCGAGCTGGCGGTGTTGCCGTCGCCGGCATCCTGGACGAAAAAGCCGCTGAGCTCATTGCTGCCCTGAAAATCCGCCGTGACCACACCGCGAAGCGTGACGCTCTGGCCGCTTCTGGGGCTGCTCGCGCCGGTGCCCTGGATCGCGCCGATCGCTGTGATCGTGGCGGCTGGGCAAGGCGGTCCGGTCGGGGTTGGCGTGGGCGGCACCGGCGTGCTGGTCGGCGTGGGTGTTGTGCCGGTGACGGTGAACGGCCCGGCGGGCATCGTCTGGCGCGTGGTATCGCTGCCGGACCAGTTCGCGCGATTGCTGATCGCTGCCAGGAGTTGGGCGCGTGTGCCGCTGGTGGTGCCGACGTAGCGCGCGTTGTCGGTCTCGTTCAGCGCGACCGCCGTCGTGCCGTTGGTCAGTCCTGCGGGCAGCGCCGACGTATTGCTGCTGGTGGCGCTGGTCTGCCACACGCCCGCGCCCTCGCTGTTGAGCGCGTAGATAAAGACCGGCGCAGTGGCCGAGCCCTGATACGCCAGGATCTGATCGCCATCTGTGGTGAAGGCAACACCGCTCAGCGCGGGCATCACCACCGTTCCCGCCGCCAGGTTGCTCGGCGCGCTCCAGGTGAATGTGCCCTCACCGCTGCGAAAGGTGTTGCCGCTTGTCCAGCCGTTGTCGGTAAACGTGATCTGTGTACCCGCCTCGACGGCGCGCAGCAGCACAAACGCAAACTGGTCGCTGTCATCAAAGTTGAATCCAACAATCGCAATGTCGCCGGCTGCCAGCGCGGTGGGCGCAGCCTGCACAGCCGAACCAAGCCCCAGCGCGATCAGCAGCAGGGCCAGACCAAGACTCACGATCTTGCGCAATGGTTTGTCTCCTCAGGACGAGAGATCTGATTTGGACGTGGAGTATTGAGCGGTTCGGTGAACCGTGGACGCAGCAACTATACTGTGGATTACGGCGATTAGCAATACTTTTTAAACATTTGGCCGCTCCGACGGCCTCCTTTAGGC
Source organism: Chloroflexota bacterium (assembly GCA_019240175.1). Taxonomy (GTDB): domain Bacteria; phylum Chloroflexota; class Chloroflexia; order Chloroflexales; family Kallotenuaceae; genus LB3-1. The sequence goes on from JAFAYS010000069.1 coordinate 4,096, forward strand.
TAGCTGAAGTTGGTACTGCGCGTGGATGCACAGGAAATGAAAAGGGTTATGATACGACTACTACGTGTGATCGATGGGTGGGAGCAACAGCGCAAGCACCCGGTGATACCTCGGCTGCCGCTCGATAAAGCCGTCGTCCGCGCTGCCCCCTATTCCAGCAGCCACCTGGAATGATCGAACTATCTGTTTTGTCGCTATGTCAATGTTCTGGCTCGCTGGCTGGCGCGCTCCA
>JAFAYS010000391.1 GCA_019240175.1 Chloroflexota bacterium
TTGATCGTGCCGTCGCCGCCTGCCGCCACCACCAACTCACAGCCCTGCTCGATGGCCTCCCGCGCGATCTTCAGCCCGTCGCCGGGCCGCTCAGTCGTCAGCAGCTGCGCGCCGTCCAGCCGCTGAATAGCCGCCTCGACATGCTGCACATCTTGCACAGAGCCTGCGTGCGGATTGAGGATAACGCAGGTCTGCATGACCTAAAAGTACCTTCCGCGTCGTCGGCGTCCAGCGCTACGGCCAGAGCCACGTACCAGACTAATGATAAACAGCAGCAGGATCGAGCCCAGCACCGCCCAGACGACATCAAAGGCGAGCAGCGTGCCCGTGCCCGGCAGCAGCGCCGATACGCTATAGATCGGCGGCAGACCGATCCGCAGCGCCAGCCAGCTGCCGATATATGCGCCCAGCAGCCCGACGATCACCGAGACCACAAAGCCGCCAGGGCTGAAGCCGACGATCCACTCGGCGATCACGCCACAGATACCCGCGATCACCAACAAGATCAAAAGACTAATCAAGGAGTCCATGCTTAGCGCCTCCCAGTGCGTGAAACATACTCGCCCGGCGCGACCTGCTCGGTTTCAATCACATCACGGCTATAGGCGCGGGGCGGATCGCCGAGATTCATGATCCGCGCCGCAAACCAGGCCAGCGTCAGCGTTGGAATCGGCTGAGTAAACGGGATCAGCGCCTCAACCGCCGCCACGTTACGCAGCGCCTGCAGCTTGAAGCGGCTCAAGATCACCCAGACGACCGGGGTTGCCAAAAAGTCCAGCCCCAGATCAAGCAGAGCGAGCGCCACCACCAGGCCCAGCGGCACTGCGCGTACCGTGGTAAAAAAATCGGCGTCCGGCGGCACCTGAATACGGCGCAGGCTACGATACACCAGCGCCAGCAGCAGACCGCCCAGCACTACGCCGATCACCAGCAGGCTCAAGATCACCTGCCCAAATGTGCGGAAACTTTCGTCCATCGCTACACCGCGCGTTCATCCGTGGCCGGAGGCGACTCAAGCTCTTGCTGCGCTTGTTTAGTTGATGTGAGATTGGCGGCATCGGCGATGATCGCGTCGCGGCCAACTGTCTGCACATCATCGGCAAACAAAAACTTGCGTCCGCCGAGGTCACTCATAAAGCCCTGCTTGATCTCATAGCCGACGACCTCGCCCTGATCGTTGATGAACAGATCGCCGACGTTGCCGATGCGCTCGCCGCTCTCGCTCATGATCGGCATGCCGCTGATGCGCACATCCTGCTTCAGCTCATCGCTGAGCTGCGGCGCGGAGCTAGCCGTAACGACCGGCGACTCGCCGTGCACCATCACCACATCGCCGATATTGGCGATCACGTCCCAGCAGACCACACGAGCGTCGCGGAACCAGCCACCGCTATCGACCAGCAGCGCCGCGACGTGCCGCGCGTCACTGTCGAAGATGAGATCCCGAACCGTCGCGAGATGTTCGCCAGTAGCCTGGTTGACGATCGCTTTGCCGACGAGCTCTTTAGCTTTGCGCATGATACTCCTCACGATCGAGGGAGCTGCGGCTGAGGAGCACCCACTGCGCGACGGCGGCGATCCCGATCAGCAGCGCCAGCGCGGCCAGCGTCGCTAGCTCCAGGCGCGCCCCGAACTGCGGCTGTCCAGCCAGCTGATCGAGGAATTGAAAGGGGGCCGTAAGCGGCGCAGTCAGTGTCAACAGCAGATTGATCGCCGGATTATCGGGCCGTGCGGCCAGCAGCAGCGCGATTAGCCGCGCCGCCAGCAATCCTCCGAGCAGACCAACCAGTCGAGCCCCTCGCTTATGTTTATTCATGCTATACCAAAAGCTATGCCACGCGCGATCGAAAGCGCCCTCGATCCAGCCGCCCACAAGCAAATCTTATGGACGCGGATCAAGGGCGCGGATCGGCTAGCGCAGGGTTGAAGGCAGAATCTTGAGCTGATTGCGATATTTGGCGACCGTACGCCGCGCCACGTCGAAGCCGCGCTGGCGCAGCATCTCGACCAGCTCCTGGTCGGTCAGCGGACGATCTTCTTTGGTCACCAGCTCCAAGAGCACATCTTTGACGCTCAGCGAGGCGGTGAAGAAGTGGCTGAACGGGATCACCTCGTGCGACGGCAGCTGCACATGCTTGTTGGCGGTGGCGCGGCTGACCGTGGACTCGTGCACGCCGATCGCGCCGGCCACCTCAGCGCGGG
>JAFAYS010000192.1 GCA_019240175.1 Chloroflexota bacterium
AGGTTGTGCGCAGCGCCTCGTGCCGCGCGACGATCGCCTGGTAGCTGCGCTCAAACGCCGCCACATTCAGCGAGCCGCTCAGCCGCAGCGCGGTGGCGATGTTGTAGGTGGCGTTGCCTGGATCGAGCTGATCCAGAAACCACAGCCGCTGCTGCGCAAACGAAAGCGGAAAGCGATTGGTCGTGCGTGGCTGCGGTCGAATCGTGAGCTCGGCGGGCGGCGTTGTTTGCTTGAGCTTGTTGAGCCGCCGCAACAGCAGCGCCTGCTGCTCCGGCGAAAGCTGGCCGAGCACTTTGTTCAGATCAGTCATGGCGGTCCTCAGTCTGGAACAGATCTTCGTCGGCCAGCAGGCTCAGCGCGTCCTCCGGCGACAGGCCCTGAATCTCGGCCAGCAGCGCCGCGAGCTGGCTTTGATCCACGCTGGCGGCCCGCTTCTGCACGATCAGCCCGGCCATCTCGGCGATCGTCGGCGTTTCAAACAGGTTGATCATCGAAATATCTTCGCCGAACATGTCGCGTATGCGCGAGAGCAGCTGGGTGGCCAGCAGCGAGTGGCCGCCGATCTCGAAAAAGTTGTCGAACACGCCGATCTGCGCGATGCCCAGCAGTTGCTGCCAGATCTCGGCGATGCCCTGCTCGATCTCGTTGCGCGGCGCGACATACTGCGTGCCGATCGTGGGCCGGGCGTAGGCTGACGGCTGCACGCTTGGCTGCTCGGCGGGTGTGGGCGTGGCAGTGTAGGCGCGGCGGCTCTCAAGATCGAGCGGCGAAACGATCACCTGCGGCAGCGCCTGAGCCATGATGCGCCGGAAAACCTCGATGCCTTCTGCGGGCGTGATCGCGTCGATCGCTCCATCAGAGGATGCGCCTGACGTCTCGGGCTGCCAGCGCTCCCAATCGATCGCGACGGCAAACGTTCCCGCCGCGTTGAGCTGGCTGGCCCAGGCGTCGAGAAACACGCCGGCAGCGCACGCGGCAACCTTGCCGGGGCGCGGCACAATTCCGCCGAGCGACGAGCAGATTGCCACGAAATCGAGGGTGCTGGCGCGGCAAAGTCGATCCAGGATCAGCGAGTGCTGCATGGTCAGCGCCAGCACATCTGGCCCTGCTGCGAGATCAGCCGCATAGATCACGCCGCGCAGTTGGCCGGGTGCGATCGCTGCCTGCTCCCACATTTCCGCCAAGGCTGCCGGATCGCCCAGATCTGCGCTCAATACCACAACATCGGCTTTCAGCGCGCGCAGCTCTTCGATTGTGCTACCCTGCTGGCTGATGCGCTGCGCTTCGTCGACGAGCACCAGCCGAATCTGCTCGGATGCCGCCAGCTCACGCGCCAGTGCCAGACCGATCGGGCTGAGACCGCCGATGAGGAGATACACGCCGCCGACGTGGAAGCGTGCTATTTTGGACTCGATCCGCACCGCCTCGAAACGCTGCACCCAGCGCCGCCCGGCACGATAGGCGATCTCGGAATCTACGATCGGCAGGTCTAGCTCGGCCATGAGCTGTGCAATCAGCGATTGACGGGCCGGCTCGGTCGTGGGAACGGCGAGATCGATATGGCAGCAGCGCAGCTGTGGATAGTCCAGCGGCAGCGTGCGGCACGGCCCCAGCGCGATCGCCTGGGTGGGCTGCACCACGTCGCCGCCGAGCACATCCTGCGCCTGACTGGTCATCACCCACACATCGATCGACTCACCTTGCCCGAAGCGATCGAGCGCCTGTGCTAGAAGCATCAGGCTGTCGTAGCCGAGCGTTTGCGCCTCCGCAAGATCGTTTTCGATCTGTGCCAGTGTCCACAGATGCAGCACACGGTGTGGCACGATCGCCAGCGCGCCGAGCTCGGCCAGCAGCGCGGTGTAGTGCTCGGGCTGGCGCGGATCGATCGTGTAGCTCCACCTGGCAGGGCGGCTGAAGTGCTCGGGCTGGCGCGGATCGATGGTGTGGGCTTGGTCGTCGGTGCGGCTGAAGTGCTCGCCGCGTCGCACGACGATCACCGGCTGACCGCGCTGCTGCAGCCCCGCCACGATCTGCGTGCTGAACTCGTCGTCGTCCAGCAGCACGAGCCAGAGCTGAGGGTACTCGTTCGGTGGGTAGCTCAAGAGACTCGGCGGCGTCGATCGCTGCCAGCTCGGCACGTAGAACCAGTCGGCGAGATCCGGCTGCCTGGTGAGTCGTGGAGCCTGACGCGCGGTTGTGGCGTAGGCGTGATCGGGCTCGATCCAGTAGCGCTGCCGCTCGAAGGGATAGGTCGGCAGCAAGATGCGTCGTCGCCGCTCGTCGCGATGCAGCGCGGCCCAGTCGATCGCAACGCCCGCCAGCCAGAGCTTACCCAGGCTGCCCAGCAAAAACAGGTCGTCGGCCTCGTGATCCTGGGGATGGCG
>JAFAYS010000411.1 GCA_019240175.1 Chloroflexota bacterium
CGCTTGGCCAGATCGATCGGCGCAACAGCTACCGGCTCTACTGCAACCAGGTGCCGCGATCGCTGCCGCCGCTGCCGGCCTCGTTCGTGCTGCGTCCAATCCCGCTGCGCCGCGTCTGGTCACATGGCCGGCTCTCGCTTGAGATGGCGCTCCACCCGCCGGATCTCCTGTTTGTGCCCGCGCACGCCCTGCCGATCGTGCCGCCGCGCCGCTCAGTCGTCACGATTCACGATCTAGGATTTATGCATCATCCCGAGGCGCACACGCGCGGCCAAAATATCTACTACCGGCTCTTCACCCGGCTCAGCGCACGACGCGCAACGCACATCATCGCGATCTCGGAAGCGACCAAGCGCGATCTTCAGCACTTCTACGGCACGCCCAGCGACAAGATCACGGTGATCTACCATGGCGTTCACCAGCGCTTCCAGCCGATCGCCGACCCTGCGGTGCTGGCATGGACTCAGCAGCGCTACAACATCACCGCGCCGTATCTACTTTTTGTCAGCACGGTGCAGCCGCGCAAAAACGTTGCTCGCTTGATCGAGGCCGTGGCAGAGGCGCGCAGGATCGTCGGGGCGCAGATGCCGCATCTGGTACTGGCCGGCAAGCCTGGCTGGCTGACCGAGCAGATCGAGCGGCGGGCAGATGAGCTTGGCGTGGCCGACTATGTTCACTTCATCGGCTATGTACATGACGAGGATCTGCCGGCGCTGCTGAGCGGCGCTGTGGCCTATGTTGCGCCCTCGCTCTACGAAGGCTTCGGTATGACCGTGCTCGAAGCGCAGGCCTGTGGCACGCCGGTGCTGGCCTCGAATGTCTCGTCGCTGCCTGAGGTCGTCGGCGACGCGGGGCTGCTGGTCGATCCGTATGATGTCAGCGCGATCCGTGACGCGATCGTACGGCTGGCGCAGGACGCCGAGCTACGTGCCAACCTGCGTGAGCGAGGACTGCGTCACGCGGCTAGCTGGACCTGGGAGCGCACCGCGCGCCAAACGTTGGCCGTGCTTGAGGCGGTAGGGCAGCCCTGAGATCGACTTATGAGCAAAGCCAGCGTCAGGTTTCTCAAGCACCAGTCACGTCGGCGTCAGCTTATGAACGCGGCCTCATGGTATACTGATGACACTCTATGGATCACCTTGCCACACCTAGCTCTACAGCCCGCCGGATTCTGGTGGTCACATTAGCCGATCTCGGCGATGCGCTGCTGACGATTCCTGCGCTCCAGGCGCTGCGACAGGCGCATCCGGCGGCGCGAATCGTCGTGCTCACCACGCCGGTCGGCAGCGCCGCACTCCGCGATCAACCGATCGACGAGCTGATCGTTTTTCAAAAACAGCGCTTCAACAGCCCACGCGCGCTGCTGCAGCCCGACAATCTACGCAACGGCTTAGATCTTTGGCGGCGTTTACGCACCGAGCGCTTCGAGGCCTGCGTGATCTTGCATCATCTGACGACGTGGTTCGGCACGCTCAAGTACGCCGCGCTTGCTGCCGCGTCCGGCGCGACCCGACGCTATGGCCTCCATAATGGGCGCGGCTTCTTTCTCACGGATCGCGTGCTCGACGCAGGCTTTGGTGCGCGCCACCAGGCCGATTACTGGCTCGATCTGATTGGGCTGCTGGGAGCGGAGGCGCGACCAACACAGGCGCTACCGGTAACGGAGACCGAGCGCGCGACTGCCGCGCAGTTGCTTGGATCGCAAGGCCAAGCCGGACAGGCGCTGATCGCGCTACATCCCGGCTCGGGCGCGTTCGCTCCGGCGCGACGCTGGCCGGCTCAGCGCTTCGCCGCGCTAGCCGACACACTGATCGATGATGGCGCACGGATTGTGCTCGTCGGCGGCGGCGAGGAGGCGGAGCTCAGGCGTGCGGTGCTCAACCAGATGCAGCACGTCGCCTCGGTGATCGATGTGGGCGGACGCACAGCACTTGGCGAGCTAGCGGCAGTACTACAGCGCTGCACGCTCTTCATCGGCAACGACAGCGGACTGGCGCATCTGGCGGGCAGCGTCGGCACGCCCGTGGTCGCGATCTTCGGGCCAACCGATCCGCGCGCCTGGGGGCCTTATGGCGGAGCGTCCTGGCAGCCGTTAGAAGGATGTGCCAACGGCGTCGAGGTGCTACACTCGGGGCAGCACGCCGCGCTCAAAGCCGCGATCGCGTGTAGTCCTTGCATCTACCGAGGCCACACGCTGGGCACGCCGCAGGGCTGTCCCGATCGCACATGTTTACAGCGGATCAGCGTCGAACAGGTGCTGACGGTTGTGCGTCAGCAGCTTCAAGCTAGAACGAAACAGGTATGCGGCTCAACGACCTTCTAAATCGCCAACTTGGACCGTATCGCATCGAGGCGCTGATTGGGCGCGGTGGTATGGCGGCTGTGTATCGCGCGTTTGACACGCGCTTGCAGCGCCACGTCGCGCTTAAAATGCTGTATCCGCAATACCTGGCCGACACCGATATTGTCGAGCGCTTCCGGCGTGAGGCAATCACCGCCGCGCAGCTGGATCATCCGCACATCGCGCCGATCTACGACGTGGGCGAGGACGATGGGCTGGTTTATCTGGCGATGAAGCTGCTGCCGGGGCCTTCGCTGGCGGATGTGCTTCAGCGCGAGCAGCGCATCGCGCCTGAGCGCGTGGCGGTCCTGGTTACACAGATCGCGGCGGCGCTCGACGAGGCGCACCAGCACGGCATTATTCACCGCGACATCAAGCCCGGCAACGTGCTGCTCGATAGTCGCGGCAACGCGATTCTGACCGACTTCGGCATCGCCAAATCGTTGGACGCGCCCTCGCTCACCGAGTCCAGCGTGATCGTCGGTACGCCCGATTACATCGCGCCCGAGCAGATCAACCCGCGGCTCGCGCCTAATGGCAAAGTCGATCATCGCGCCGATCTGTACTCGCTGGGTGCCATGATCTACCGCATGCTGACCGGTCGCCGGCCTTTCGACGGGCCTTCACAAACGGTGCTGCTGGCGCATTTGCAAGATCAGCCGCCGCCGCCTTCCGAAATTCTGCCCGCGCTGCCGACGAGCCTGGATGCCGTGGTCGCGCGCGCGATGGCGAAGCACCCCGAGGAGCGCTACAGCACCGCCGCAGATCTGGCGCAGGCCCTGAGCGACAGCCTGAGCGAGACGACCGAGGTCGGCGTGGTCTTTCCGCCGGCGGCGATTCGTCGTGAGCCGCACACACGCCAGACGACGCAGGCGCTCAAAGCACCGGCAGTACCCGCCGCTACCGCAGCTACACCACCGCCACCAGCCGCAGAAGCAGCGCCGCAGGTGACCAGACAGTCCGGCCTGCGCTCGCTGATGCTGCCGCTGACGATCGCGCTGGCAATCGCCGTGCTGCTGGGAGCCGGCGCGACTCTTGCGCAGCAATGGGCTAAGCAGGCCAGCGGATCGCCAGCCGTGCCGCCGGGTACAACCGAAGTCGCCGAGGTCGCCAGCGCCACCGCGACAACAACGCGTACCGCGACGACTACGTCCAGCCCGACGACAAGCCCGACGCCCAGCGCCACGGCGACCAGCGAGCCGACCGCGACGGCGACAATCACGACTGCACCAGCCACCGCCACGACTCAAATTGTGGTCGTCAACCCGCAGCCGCCGGCGACGACAGCGCCACGCCAGGCGACGGTACGGCCAAGGCCGACCAACGCGCCCGCGCCGCGCCCGACAAATCCGCCCGCACCGCAGCCAACGCCTAAACCGCAGCCGCAGCCAACCACTCCGCCCGCGCCACAGCCGACAGCAACCACATCGCTGCCGAACTGCCAGGGATTACTGACCGGCGGCTTTGGCAATCTGTGGCGCAACAGTCCCGAGCTGCGCAGCGCGATCGGCTGTCCGATCGAGGCAGAGCAGGCCGGCTACTCGGTGGAGCAGATCTTCCAGGGCGGCGCGATGTACTATCGTCAGGAAGACTCGCAGTTCTGGGTTTTCAACGGCGCGGTAAGCGGCTCGTGGCGCAAACGGCTGGATGTGTTCGACAGCGATCCAGAGCCGACGGATCAGGCTCCTGATGGGCTGATCACGCCGGCCAGCGGCTTCGGGCGGCTATGGAACAAAGACGCGGCGATCCGCCAGGCGCTGGGCTGGGCAACCACGCCGGAAGAGGGTTTTACCGGTGTGCTTCAGCGCTTCGATCGTGGCTTGATGCTGTATAGCCCGGCGATGCTTGGGCACAGCAAGCGCATCTATGTGCTCTACAACAACGGCACCTTCGAGGTCTTCAAAGACACCTACACTGGCCCTTAAGCGGCTGGTGTAGGTTCCTGCTTTTTTGCTCGCCTGATTTACAGGAATACTGACATGCCAACCACGCCTCCGATCCTGACGACCGCGCGGCTTGTGCTGCGTATGGCGACAAACGACGACATTCCAGGGATCATCCACTACTACACGGCCAATCACGAGCATCTCGCGCCCTTCTCGCAACGCCGCCCGGCTGACTTTCTGACCGAGCATTACTGGCAGCAGGTGATCGCCAAAAGCTATGACGACTTTGCCACCGACCGCTCGCTGCGGCTGGTGCTCTTCGATTCAAGCAAGCCGCAACAGATGATCGGCGAGGTCAACTTCAACAACTTTGTGCGCGGCGCGGCGCAGTTCTGCCACCTGGGCTACGGCATCGACGCGGGCTACCAGGGCGGCGGCTACATGACCGAGGCGCTTCAGGCGGCGATCCGGTATGTCTTCGACGAGCTGCATATGCACCGTGTTATGGCCAACTACCTACCACATAACCAGCGCAGCGGTAAGGTTTTGCGCAGGCTCGGGTTTGTGGTAGAGGGCTACGCGCGCGATTATCTGCTGATCGACGGCGCGTGGCAAGATCACATCCTGACCAGCCTGATCAATCCCAGCTGGACACCGGCCTGATCGCGCTGCTCCCGATGCGACGACAAATTGAAACATGGTGTATGCTATTCTCGTGAGCTGAAAAGGGAGCTTTGCGATGATAGATACAAAACCAGCAACCAGCCCGCTCGCTAACCCGCTGCGGGCTGGGCTGCGTCTAGAGCGTACACCGTCGCCCTGCGTCGTCGTCATCTTCGGCGCGTCCGGCGACCTGGCCAAGCGAAAGCTGCTCCCGGCGCTGTGGGCGCTGAACGAGGCGCAGCAGCTGCCGCCCGGCTTCTCGATCGTGGGCGTGGCCCGCAGCGAGATGAGCCACGACGATTTTCGTAAGCAGCTGCGCGAGTCGATCGCCGAAGACACCTCGATCAACACCGCGATGCTGGACTCGTTTCTTCAGGGCCTGTACTACGTGCCGGGCACCTTCGACGATCCCGCGCTCTTCCAAAAGCTGCAAACAACGCTGACGCAGATCGATCAGGAGCGCAGCACGGCAGGTAATCACATCTACTATCTAGCAACGCCGCCCTCGTTCTTTCCGGTGATCATCGAGCAGCTGGGCGCGGCGGGTCTGGTCAACCGCGAGGCGCAGGAGACCGGCTGGACGCGCGTGGTGATCGAAAAGCCATTTGGCCGCGATCTCCAAACCGCGCGCGAGCTAAATCGCGTGGTCCACGGCGTGTTTGACGAGGCCCAGGTCTACCGCATCGATCACTACCTCGGCAAAGAAACCGTCCAGAACATCTTACATTTCCGCTTTGCCAACGCGATCTGGGAGCCGATCTGGAACCGGCGCTACGTCGATCACGTGCAGATCACGGTCGCCGAAAGCCTGGGCATCGAGAATCGCGCGACGTACTACGAAGAGGCCGGCATTGTGCGCGACATGCTGCAAAACCATATTATGCAGCTGCTGACGCTGATCGCGATGGAGCCGCCGATCTCGTTCGACGCCGACGCCGTGCGCGATGAGAAGGTCAAGGTGCTGCGCGGCGTGCGGCCCTTCGACGGGGAGCGCGTGCTCCACGACACGATTCGCGGCCAGTACGGCTCCGGCTGGATCGATGGGCAGCGCGCGCCGTCCTACCGCCAGGAGCCCAAGGTCGCGCCGGAGTCCACGACGGCCACCTATGTCGCGGCCAAGTTCTTTATCGATAGCTGGCGCTGGCAGGACGTGCCGTTCTATCTGCGCTCAGGCAAGCGACTGCCCAAGCGCGTCAGCGAGATCGCAATCCAGTTCAAGCCCGTGCCGCATCTGCTCTTTGGCGAGGCCACGCCGAATGTACTGGCGCTGCGCATCCAGCCCGACGAAGGCATCTCGCTACAGTTCGAGGTCAAAGCGCCTGGCCCGACCTCGCGCCATCGTCCGGTGGGCATGGATTTTCGCTACGGCGCGGCTTTTTCGGTAGCGCCCGCCGAAGCCTACCAGCGCTTGCTGCTCGACGTGATGCTCGGCGACAGCACGCTGTTCGCTCGCCGCGACGAGGTTGAGGCTGCCTGGACGATCGTGGAGCCGATCCTGAGCGCGCCGACGACCGCGCAGCCCGCCGACTTCCCGAACTATGAGGCGGGCGGATGGGGGCCGGAGGCAGCCGATCGATTGATCGAGGCGGATGGCCGGCGCTGGAGGCGACCATGACAGATCTGAGCTTTACCCAGGACGAGACCTACGTTGTGCAGCCGCGCGAGATCGAGAGCCTGCTCAAGCGGCTGTGGAACGAGGCCAACGGCGAAGGCGAAGAGTCGCCGGTGATGCAGGTGCGCACCCAGAATCTGCTGGCCTTCATCCCGTCGGCTTTCAGCAACGCCGAAACGTTGCGCGCGATCGACGCGGCCTCGGTGCAGCATCCAGGCCGCACGATCACAATGATCGCGACCGACGACGAGCAAGCGCCGGTCGCCAACGTGGCGATCGCCTGTCGCATCGGCAGCGGCGGCAAGCAGCTGTGCGGCGAGCAGATCGCAATCACCTGTGGCTACGGGGGCGAGCCACTGCCCAGCATCGCGGCCTCGCTGACCGTGCCGGGCGTGCCGGTCTTCCTGTGGTGGCACGGCGATCCGCCCTTCACCAGCCAGGTCTTCGATAGCCTGGTCGAGACCGCCGACCGCGTGATTCTCGACTCGCGCTCGTGGAACGCGCCCTTCGAGACGCTGAAAGAGCTGGCGCAGCACTCGGCCAAACACGCGCCGCACATCGCCTACACCGACCTGCACTGGACGCGGCTGACGCCCTGGCGACGACAAACGGCACAATGCTTCGATCTGCCGGACGCGCTGCCGCAGCTGTATCGCCTGCGCCAGGTAACGATCGAGCACGGCTCCGACGATCACGATTATGTCGAGGCGCTGCTCTTCGTCGGCTGGCTGGCCAGCGGTCTCAACTGGAAGATCGGGCAATCCGGCAACGGGCGGCTGACGATGCGCGGACAGAACACAACCGTCGCGATCGATCTGCGCCGACGTGAACATAGCGATGGACTGCAAGCCGTCACGCTCAGCAGCGCCGACGCCGAGTTCAAACTGTCTTACGTTCCCGAGACCGAATGCGTGCGCACCGAGATCACGCTGCCGGGCGCAATGCCGATCGAGCGCGTGGCCCGCTTCAAAGCCCAGCCGCTCGAAGCGATGATCAGCGAAGAGCTGAATATGCTTGATCGCGACCGGCACTTTGAGCGCGCACTGCAAATCGCGGCAGAGATCGTAGGCGGAGAACCTAGAACCTAGAACCCAGAACCTAAAGAACAGAGAACAAAGAACAAGAGGCTGTAAGGGCGCTGCTTGCTGCGCCCACCCTTCTCTCGCCTGTCGCAACCGAGGCGGAAGCCCGCCGAGGTTCGGGGAAGGGGGTGCCGAGCAAAGCGAGGCGGGGGTGAGGGCCTGTCCAATCCATGCAACATAGAACCAATCTAATCGTGTTGCTGCTGGTTGTGTGTGCGCTGCTGTTTCCACAACATAGCGCGGCGATCGCGGCGGGCTGGCTGCGTGTGGGCAACATCAAGCCCGCGCATCTGACGGTTCACCGCGACAACAGCGACAAGTTTGAGCTTTGGAGCGCCGACGTCGACGGCTTCAGCGTGATCAGCGCGGACGGCGCGATCCGGCGACAGTTTCGCTGGCCACGCTACAGTGAGCAAACAGCATCCAGCGCGACGCTGCGAATCGCGGTGACAGGAACGCCGCCCACCGCCTGGACGATCGGCGACTGCTGCATTGGCAAAAGCGGCCCGCGCGTCAGCGTGCTGGTGCCGGGAGCGGATCGCACGCGCGAGGTCAATCTCAGCCTGGGCTTCGATGTTGGTCGCGCCGGTGAGGGAGCAACCGCGATCGCCGTCGACGTGTTGGGCCATCCCTGGCTGGCGACGACCGACGGCCTGTGGCGCATGCTGCGCGGCTGGGAAACACCGCTGGTCGTCGGCGATGATCTGTGGGACGAGGTGACCGATGCTCAGGGACGGCGCGTGTATGGCGTTGCGTCGATCGATCATGCGCCCGATGGCAAAGTGTGGGTCACCGAGAATGACACCGATCGGCTGCTGCAATTCACGATCGACGCTGAGCAGACGACGCTGAGCGGTGCGTACTCACAGCCACGCTCAGCGACGGGAACGATCAGCCAGATCGTTTTTGACAGCGGCGGCAAGCTCTACTATCTCACACCTGAGCTACTCTTCGGCATCAATCCCGACGGCTCACAGCTGCCGATCGTCAGCGCCGACGACCTGGGCGGACGGCTGGACAGCGTGGCGTTTGTGGGCGGCACGCTGTGGGTCGCGACGACCAACGGTTTGTACCGACGCTCGACGGTGGCCGCGCCGGAAATCGCGCCGCTGAGCTATGGCGAGGCCGAGTACAGCACCGCCAGCTACGACATCCCAGCCGCACCCGGCATCTTCATGGGCGATCTCACCAACGCGGGGCGCTCATTCGATCCGGCGCTCTACTGGTATCGCACCGACCGACCGATCGCCGAGGGTCGCGCCAGCCGCTCGTTCTACTGGGGTCCCAGCGCCTGGACGATCACCCGTGAGCCGTACCGCGACTCGCCCTTCGGCACCCGGCGCGTGGTCTATTTTGACAAAGCGCGCATGGAAGTGACCAATCCCGCGAAGCCGCCGGTGACCAACGGTTTGCTGGTCGTCGAGATGGTGACGGGCCGGCTTCAGCTTGGCGACAACACCTTCGCGCAGCGCGATCCAGCTGATCAAACCGTCGCCGGCGATCCCGTAACGATCAACGCCGACGCGCCGACCTACGCCTCGTTTGGCGGCGTTGTCACGCTGACCACGGGCGGAAGTCCACAGCGGCTTGGGCAGACCGTGAGCGCGACGATCGACAAGCAAGGTCGCGTGGGAGCAGATCCGGCGCTGGCCCGGCCCCAAACCCGTATCGCCGGCTACGACAGCGTGACCGGACACAACATTCCATCGATCTTCACCAGCTTTATGCAGCAGCGCGGCCTGATCGACAGTTCGAGCGGCCCGCGTGTCGAGCAACTGATCGATCCGCTGGTGGCGATCGGACGACCGATCAGCGAGCCCTACTGGCTGCAAACCAATGTCAACGGAGCGCGACGCTGGGTGCTGACGCAGCTGTTCGAGCGCCGCGTGCTGACCTACACGCCGGATAATCCCGCCGCCTTCCAGGTAGAGATGGGCAATGTCGGGCAGCACTACTACGCCTGGCGCTACGACGATCATGTGTGGGAGCGGCGCTCATATGCCGCTCCCGGCGCTCGGCGGCAGCGAATGGAAGCAACTGCCAGATGATGACAGCCCAATCGAGACGTGAAGAACTGTTCAGCCCCCAGCCCGTGTGCTACACTACGCTTACCTCTGGAACGCATCGACCACTGCCACTAGGAAAAGGAAACTGGTCATGATCGAGTCCCAACTGGCACGCACCGGCACAACTGCGGCAGCCGCGCGGCCACACGTGATCACCAAGCGGGCGGTTGCCAGCTGGGTGCTGTACGACCTCGCCAACACGATTTTCTCGATGGGTGTTATCTCGCTCTTTTTCTCGCTCTGGGTCCGCGATCAGGTCGGGGCCAATCGCGTCGATACAGTGTACGGCATCATCACGGCGATCTCGATGGCAGTGATCTTTGTCGCATCGCCGCTGCTGGGCGCCATGACCGACCGAGCCCGGCGGCGCATTCCGTTTCTGATCGTCAGCACGCTGATCTGTGTTTCATTCACGGCGCTGCTGGGCCGCGCCGGCTTCTACGGCACCGTGATCTGCTTTATCGTCGCCAATATCGCGTATCAGGCCGGCCTGCAATTCTACGACGCGCTGCTGCCCGAGGTGAGCACCGAGGAAACGCGCGGCAAGATCGGTGGCATCGGCGTGGGCGTCGGCTATCTCGGCTCGTATATCGCCGTGGGTATTGGCCTATTTCTGACCAGCGGCGGTCGTGAGCTTGACAAGCCGCTGGCCTTTTTGCTGATTGCGATCTGCTTTCTAGTCTTTGCGATCCCGTGCTTTCTCTTCGTCAAGGAGCGCGGCAATCCCAATCCGCGCCCGATCACCTGGGATATGGTCCGCCAATCCACGGGCGAGACGATCAAAACGCTGCGCTCGGGCAATCGGTATCCCGGCCTGCTGCGCTTCTTGATTGGCCGCGTCTTCTACACCGACTCGATCAACACTGTAATCTCGATCATGGCGCTCTACACGGTCAATATCGCGGTCAGCACGGGACTGACCGAGGCCGAAGGGCAGGCGCAGGCGAATATCATCCTGATGTCGGCGATCACTTTCGCGGTCATCGGCGGCTTCTTCTGGGGCTGGCTCACCGATAAGCTCGGACCCAAGCGCACGCTCAACCTGGTGCTGCAATGCTGGGTCGCGATCTTTATTCTGGCCGCCGTGATCGGTATCGTCGGGCTGCCGCTGTGGACGCTCTACGTCGTGTCGGCTGCCGCCGGATTCGCGCTGGGCGGCGTGTGGTCGGCGGATCGGCCCTACATGCTGCGGCTAACACCGCCATCGCGCATCGGCGAGTTCTACGGACTGTACGGCATGGTCGGTCGCTTCTCGGCGATCACCGGGCCAATTATCTGGGCGATCGTCACCTATCTAACGATCCAGGTCTTCGGCGTCCAGCCGCGCGTCGGGCAGGGCATTGGCGTGCTGGTGCTGCTGGTCTTGATCATAACCAGCTACATTATCCTCCGGCCCGTCTCGGACCAGCCGCGCGTCTGGGAAGGCGCGGACGCGCTGCCGCAGGACGCTTAACGCACCAGTGACGAACGTGCCGACAGGCGCTGTGTTCGCGCGGCGCTCTGCTCGGCGCGTTTGCCAGGAAAGCTATGCTCCCAACCTTGTTTCATCTCGGCCCGTACGCAGTCGGCACCCACGATGTGTTTGTGCTACTCGGCGTCACAGCGGCCACGCTGATCTTTTTCTACGAAGCGCGACGACGACGCATGCTCAGCGAGCAGATGCTCTGGATCGCGATTGGCGCGCTGATCGGCGGGGCGCTGCTGGCGCGGCTCAGCACGGCCTGGGAATACATCGCGCTGGCTCCCGAGCTGACGCTGCTGGGCATTCTTGAGCGCGGCGGCAAAAGCATTCTCGGCGGCCTGGCCGGCGCGTACTTCGGCGCGATACTCACCAAGCGCATCGTCGGCCACCGCGAGCCCACCGGCGATCTGTTTGCGCCTGCCGTGGCGCTGGGCATGGCGATCGGGCGCTGGGGCTGCTTTCTGACCGAGCAGATCGGCACGCCTACCACGCTGCCGTGGGGCCTCGCGGTGAGTCCCGAGATCGCGGCGCAGATTCCCAACTGCCCGTACTGCGCCAGCGGCGTCAAGATGCACCCTTCATTTCTTTACGAGATCATCTTTCAAGCGCTGATGTTCGGCTGGATCTGGTGGCTGCGACCACGTGTCTACATCAAAGGCGAGCTGT
>JAFAYS010000431.1 GCA_019240175.1 Chloroflexota bacterium
TCATCAGCGCGGCAACATCATCCGGGCTATCGATCCGCTCACGCGGCAGCGGACGCAGTACCGCACGCAGCAGATCAAGCAGCGCTAGTAACTCTGGTGGCGGCGGCTCCAACATGAGATCCGCCATCAGATCAATACTGTCTCGCGCCGCGAGACGTCGCAGCTTGCGCACCGAAATATAGGGCTTAAGCGCCTGACGTAATAGCCGCGCATTGGCGGGCGTTGGGCGGCTCATGATCGCGCCTCGGGCGCGAAGAACCTAGAACCTAGAACCCAGAACCTAGGGGAAGAATAATGAACAACGGAACAAGCAAGGGGCGGATCTTTCCCCTCGCCTGCCGCAGCGGGAGAGGGGTGCTGCGCTAGCAGCGGGGTGAGGGCCTGACATATTACGGGTGAGGGACAACAAACGACAGCAGCAACAACTGCCGCGCATGGTACAATCGGCGGTACGGCCATAACAGATACTCCTGTCTTGGTCTAGGTTCGCCTTTAGGTGTTTCGGCACCGGGGCGAACTGCTTTTATGTTGTGCGCCGATTATAGCGCCGAAGCATGCAATCTGTCCAGCGCGGTTAAACACGGATTTAGCGCATACGCATCACATAAAGCCGCGCATATACCGAAAAAAGTAAGCGGAAAATACGCGGAAAAATTACGACTACGAGTGTGCGATCTGCGTGCTCCGGCACGATCGCGTATAATACACCCCAGGCAAAGAAGCCCTGCGTTGATCAACAGCGCGGGGCTTTGATCTAGACGGTGAAGAGATGCCAAAACGAACAGATATATCGACCATTCTGATCCTCGGCGCAGGCCCGATCGTCATCGGGCAGGCGTGCGAGTTCGACTATTCGGGCGTGCAAGCGTGCAAAGCGCTGCGCGAAGAAGGATTCCGCGTCGTGCTGGTCAACTCCAACCCGGCGACAATTATGACCGACCCTGAGTTTGCCGACGCAACCTACATCGAGCCGCTCAACGTCGAGAGCGTCAAGCGCATCATCGAGAAGGAGCGACCCGACGCGGTGCTGCCGACAGTGGGCGGACAAACCGCGCTCAACCTGGCGGTAGATCTGCACAAATCGGGCGTGCTGCAAGAGTTCGGCTGCGAGCTGATCGGCGCTTCCGTGGAGGCGGTCGAGGTTGCAGAAGATCGCCAGCTCTTCAAAGACGCGATGGCGCGCGTGGGGTTGCCGGTCGCGCTGAGCGGCACCGCGCACACGCTTGACGAGGCGCTAGAGATCGTCAAGACCACCGGATTTCCCGCGATCATTCGGCCCTCGTTCACGCTGGGCGGCAGCGGCGGCGGCATCGCCTACAACATCGAAGAGTTCCGCGATATTATCGAGAACGGCCTGGATCTTTCGCCGGTGCATCAGGTGCTGGTCGAAGAAAGCGTGATCGGCTGGAAAGAGTTTGAGCTTGAGGTCATGCGCGATCGCGCCGACAACGTCGTGATCATCTGCTCGATCGAAAACCTCGACCCGATGGGCGTGCACACCGGCGACAGCATCACCGTCGCGCCCGCGCAAACGCTCACCGATCGCGAGTACCAGCGGCTGCGCAACATGGCCGTAACCGTGATGAGCGCGGTCGGCGTAGAGACCGGCGGCTCGAACGTGCAGTTCGCCGTCAACCCGCGCGATGGTCGCGCGCTGGTGATCGAGATGAACCCGCGCGTGTCGCGCTCGTCGGCGCTGGCCTCCAAAGCCACCGGCTTCCCGATCGCCAAGATCGCCGCCAAGCTGGCCGTGGGCTACACCCTCGACGAGCTGCCCAACGATATCACGCGCGAAACACCAGCCTCGTTCGAGCCCACGCTCGACTACGTCGTCGTCAAGATCCCGCGCTTCGCCTTCGAGAAATTCCCCGGCGCGCAGCCCAACCTGGGCACGCAGATGAAATCCGTCGGCGAGGCCATGGCAATCGGGCGTACCTTTGGCGAGGCCTGGCAAAAAGCGCTGCGCAGCCTGGAGAATGGCCGGGCCGGCTGGGGTGCGGACGGCAAAGAAGCGATCGATCCCGAGCGACTGCGCGAATACCTGATCACACCGCGACCTGAGCGGCCCTTCTACGTGCGCTACGCGCTGCAAAGCGGCATGAACGAGAGCCAGGTGGCGCGGCTCACCGGCTACGATCCGTGGTTTGTGGCGCAGTTCGCGGAGCTGCTGCACCTGGAAGGACGCCTGCGCGCCTTCAACCTCGACACCGTCCCGTCGCGGCTACTGCGCGAGGCCAAGCGCGCCGGCTTCAGCGACGATCAGCTGGCGTATCTATTGGGAGTAGAACAAAAGAACAAAGGAACAAAGGAACAAGGGGCAGAACAAAGACGCCCAGAGGGCACCCGGAACAAAGAACAAATGGGAACGGCGGTTCCCCCTCGCCTGCCGCAGCGGGAGAGGGGGCTAGGGGGTGAGGGCCTAGAAACTTTGAGCCTCACTCCGTCGCTCCTCGTGCGCAAGAAACGCCAGGCACTGGGCATCGTGCCGACATATCATCGCGTAGACACCTGCGCCGCCGAGTTTCCGGCCTTCACGCCCTACCTCTACTCGTCGTACGAGACCGAGAGCGAGGCCAATCCCACGAACAAGCCCAAAGTGATCATCCTGGGCAGCGGTCCCAATCGCATCGGGCAGGGCCTGGAGTTCGACTACTGCTGCTGTCATGCCGTCTTCGCGCTGCGCGCGCAGGGCTACGAGACGATCATGATCAACTGCAACCCCGAGACCGTCTCCACCGACTACGACACCGCCGATCGCTTGTACTTCGAGCCGCTGACGCTGGAAGACGTGCTCAACGTTGTCGATGCCGAACACCAGGGCTTCAACGATCCCGACGCGCCGTATCCGCCGGTGATCGTGCAGTTCGGCGGACAAACGCCGCTCAAGCTGGCGCGGGCGCTAGAAGCGGCGGGCGTGCCGATCTGGGGCACCACGCCCGAGTCGATCGATCTGGCCGAAGACCGCGAGCGCTTCGGCGCGCTGCTGCGCGATCATCACATTGCCCAGCCGGCCAACGGCACCGCGATCTCAACCGAGGACGCCATCGACGTCGCGCGGCGCATCGGCTACCCGGTGATCGTGCGGCCCTCGTATGTGCTCGGCGGTCGCGGCATGGCGATCGTGTATAACGACGAGGCGCTGACGCGCTACATGCGCGAGGCCGCCAACATCTCGCCGGATCATCCGGTGCTGATCGATCAGTTCCTGGAAGACGCCTTCGAGTTCGACGTAGACGCGGTCGGCGACGGCAACGATGTGGTGGTCGCAGGCATCATGCACCAGATCGAGCTGGCGGGCGTACACTCCGGCGACTCTGCCGCCGTGCTGCCGGCAGCGCTGATCCCGAACGAGCATCTAGACGCCATGCGGGGCTACACGATCGCGCTGGCGCGGGCGCTCAACGTCGTGGGCCTGATGAACGTGCAGTTCGCGATCAAAGACGGCATCGTGTATGTGCTGGAAGTCAATCCGCGCGCATCGCGCACGGTGCCCTTCGTCTCCAAAGCCACGGGCCAGCCGTGGGCCAAAGTGGCCGCGCAAGTCATGGCGGGGCGCAAGCTGCGCGAGCTCAGCATCACCGAAGAGCCGAAGATCGCGGGCTTTCACGTCAAAGAAGTTGTGCTGCCGTGGACCAAGTTTTCCGGCGTGGATACCAACCTGGGGCCGGAGATGCGCTCCACCGGCGAGGGCATGGGCTCGGGCGAAACCTTCGGCGAGGCCTTCGCCAAGGCGCAGCTGGGCTGCAACCACTTCATGCCGCTTGAGGGCGCGGTCTTCCTCAGCGTCAACGATCGCGACAAAGACAAGCTGCTGCCGATCGCGCGCGACTTCGCCGCACTCGGCTTTCGCATCGTCGCCACGACGGGCACCGCCGAGTATCTGGCGCAGCACGGCGTACAGGCCGAGACGGTCTTCAAAGTTAACGAGGGACGGCCCAACGTGGTCGACCTG
Organism: Chloroflexota bacterium; assembly: GCA_019240175.1. GTDB lineage: Bacteria > Chloroflexota > Chloroflexia > Chloroflexales > Kallotenuaceae > LB3-1. The sequence continues at coordinate 3,953 of JAFAYS010000431.1, forward strand.
ATCAAGAACGGCCAGATCGATCTGATCATCAACACCCCGCTGGGCCGCGCAAGTCATGGCGGGGCGCAAGCTGCGCGAG